>CAZISU010000268.1:0-7223 GCA_964541935.1 uncultured Planctomycetaceae bacterium
GCCCAATTGCGGGTTCTGCGACTGAGCGATGGCCACGGTTTGCTGGAGATCTAAAACGTAGGCATCGGGCACATCCTGCGGCGCGCCGTCATGCTGCTGGGCATTGTCTAAGACTGGCAATGCGGCCGCAGCCGCCGCGTTATGCCCGTTGCCGACAATCTCCTCGGCGAGCGCTCCCGGCGGAACGATCTCCGGCGCGGACGCAAGATTATACGAAACCGTGCTGACTTGCGAAGACGGCGCATCTGACGCGGTTTGCACGGGGGGCGTGTTAGCAGCCCGTTGAAACAAAGTCTCGGGAGGGCGAAGCTCCTGCTGAGCCATGTGTGGTTCGTGGCTCCCGGCCCCGAGGAAGTCCTTTTCCAACGGGCTATTAGCAGCATCGGCCGGAAGAATCCGCGCGACGAAATCCGCGCGACGACTGTGCTCGCGGCGCGAACGGCAGCCCACCTGAGCCGGGACAAGAATCGCCGCGACACAAAGGCAAAAAGCTAAAGTCTGTCGGTTATACAAAGTATTCCGCCGTTACTTGAGGACGGTTTGAGGCACGCGGTAAACAAGACTCGCAGCCCGTCCGTTCTTATCTGGCCGGTGGAATTGTTAGGGCAGGCGCGGTCCTAATGGTTGTATCGCATAGAACCATTGTCTGGATTGAAGGCAAAGTCCAAGTAGCGCGAAGCCAACCGCTGCGGCAGAACACTTGGTCGGGTTATGCCGGTTATCGGGATTGCCAGTCCCTGATAACCACACTACCCCAAAGCGCAAGCCCGGCACAAATACTAACCCGAAGCGCAAGCGAGGCACAAAAAACCTGAATCAACGCAACATCCCCCTCGCTTGCGCTTCGGGTTACTATTTGATGAAAAACTTCCCCGAATTTATCACTTTTCACTCGTCATTAACAGAAACGGGGGCCTATCCTTTTCATGCAAAGCCCCCGACCGTCAAGGCTTAGCCCATGCCAATGACCGTAGCGGCCGCCATCCTACCTGGGCCGCGCGTGATCGAACCCAAGCAAGACGCTCCATCAGACTGGACAAACGGATGCGCCACGTTTCTCCCCCCGCAAATTTCCCGCATATTATTACCCTGGCCTTCCTGACGATATCGCCGTTGCTGGTGGGGTGCCACGAAAAAACCGAGTCGACGTCGCCGCCTCCGCCCATGGAGGTCAGCGTGACGAAGGTGATCACTCAAACCGTTCCGTCATACTACGACTATGTGGGCACCACGCAGGCCATTCGCTCGGTGGTAATTCAAGCCCGAGTTGAAGGCTTTCTCACCGAGCGACACTACGTCGAGGGCACCGACGTCGAGAAGGACGCCCTGTTGTATGTAATCGAGCCCGAGCCATACCAAAAGACCTTGGCCGAGCAAACGGCCGAGCTGGCCTCCAAAAAGGCCGAGGCCTGGGACGCAAGCTTGGAGGCCACGCGATTTAAGAATCTTTTGGACAAAGCCAGCACCAGCCAGAGCAACTACGACCGCCGTCGGGCCAAGTCCGACAGCGCCAAAGCCCAAGTCGACCTGACGGACGCCTCGAAGGACAAAGCCGCCATCCGCTTGGGATACTGCACGGTCAAGGCACCCTTCGCGGGCAGAATCGGACGCACGCAGGTGCATGTGGGCAATCTTGTGGGAGCCGACGAAACCACACCGCTGACGACTATCGTACAGTTGGACCCCATCTACACGATGTTTAACACGCCGGCCAAATACATCGCCACCATGGCCGAAATGCACGCGCAAGGCAACTTGAACGCCGATGTTTTTCTGGAGGACGACTCCGGCAACCACTATAAGGGCAAGGTCGATTTCATCAACAACGCGGTCGACCCCGAGACCTCCACGGTGCTGGTCCGCGCGGTTGTGCAAAACCCAAAAAAGATCCTCCTGCCGGGCCAATACGCAAACGTACGCATGTTCCTGCGCCCCATCGAGAATGCGGTTTTTGTGCCAGCCAACGTGATCTTGCAACAGCAAGGTGGGCAATTTGTGTACGTCATCGACAAAGATAACAAGGTCACGCTACGTACTGTCGTGCCGGGACAAAACTACAACCAGATGTGCCTCATCAAAGAAGGTCTAAAGCCGGGTGAAACGATCGCAATCGACAAGCTGCAGCGACTGCGACCCGAAATAACCATTGTGCCCAAGATGCAAGAGCCGCAAAAAGTAGAAACACCGGCCCTGGGCAATATTTCCAACGGGAAAGACCCAAAGACAAGCGGCTCAAAGGGGAACGTCGACCGTGGCTAGTTTTTTCATCGCCCGACCCATCTTCTCCTCCGTCATGGCGCTGGTCTTCATCGTGGCCGGCGGTGTTTGCATGACGCAGTTGCCCATTGCGCTATACCCGCAGATCGTCCCGCCACAAGTGCAGGTGATATCGCAATACACTGGTGCAAGTGCCCAGGTTGTGGCCGATAGCGTAACCACGCCCATCGAAGAACAGATTAACGGCGTCGAGGGCATGATTTACATGTCTTCGGTCAGCGACAATAACGGTAACTCGACGATTACCATCACTTTCGACGTGGGCTACAATCTGAGCATCGCGGCGGTCGACGTGATGAACAAGGTCGAGATCGCCAAGTCGCAAGTCCCCGAGATCGTCAATCGAACCGGCGTTAAAGTCCAAAAACAATCGCCCGACATGACCCTGGTGGTCAATCTGGTTTCACCCGACAAGAGCCGCGACAGTGCCTTCCTGAGCAACTATGCCGACATAAATATCTGCGACATATTGCGACGCCTGCCCGGTGTGGGGTTCGTTAATATTTTCGGCGAACGTAAATACTCTTTGCGAATTTGGCTCGATCCGGCCAAACTGGCCGCCCTGGGTATTACCGGCGACGACGTCTCCTTTGCCATTCGCAACCAGAACCTGCAAGTGGCCGCCGGTAAAATCGGCGGGCCGCCCACGCGAAAAAACCAAGTATTTCAATATCAAATCAATACGCTCGGCCGCCTTTCCCAAATTGAGCAGTTCGAAGATATCATCTTGCGAACCCGCCCCGATGGCTCCGTGGTACGCATTAAAGACGTGGGTGGAGTCGAACTGGGCGCGGAAAACTACGATACCAGTTGCGGTCTCAACAACAAGCCGTCAATTGCGGTAGCCATATACCAACTGCCCGGCGCAAACGCACTGCAAGTCTCCGAAGGTATACATAAGGAGATGGAAAAGTTATCCAAGCGTTTTCCCGAAGGTGTCGAGTATAAGATCGTCTACGATACGACGGGCTATGTAAATGCCTCGATCGACGAAGTTGTGGAAACACTGTTTATCGCCGTGTTGCTGGTATTCCTGGTCGTTTACGTTTTCCTACAATCGTGGCACGCCACGCTGATCGCGGCCATTACAATTCCGGTCTCCCTGATCGGAACTTTCGCCTTGATGACGGTCTTGGGATTTTCCATCAACACACTCAGCCTCTTGGGCTTGGTGCTGGCCATAGGCCTGGTTGTTGACGACGCCATTGTGGTGGTCGAAAACGTGCAGCGGCAGCTTGAACAGGGTGTGAAGAACACCCGTGAGGCCGCCCGCATTGCAATGGGCGAAGTCACCGGCCCCATCGTCGCCACCACGTTGGTGCTGATGGCGGTCTTCGTGCCGGTGGCCTTTATGCCGGGGATCGTGGGCCAGTTGTACAACCAGTTTGCGTTGACGATAGCCTGCTCGGTGGGTATCTCGGCCATCAATTCGCTCTCGCTCAGCCCCGCCCTGTGCGGTGTATTGCTCAAACCCAAAAACGACGGCGCTGCCGGCGGCCAAAAACTCGCTTGGTGGCAACGCTTCACGCAGTCGAAGTGGGTGGCCTGGTTCCAGTGGGCCAAATGGTTCAACACGTCTTTCGATTGGCTAACCACGCACTACGAACGGGCCGTGCGACGTTGCATCGCCTGGTGGCCGGCCGTGCTGGTCGCCTTTGCGATTCTGATTGCGGGCACCCTATGGCTTTTCAATGCCGTGCCCACCGGATTCCTGCCCGAGGAAGACCAAGGCTATGTCGTCGCATTGATCCAAACACCCACCGGCACGGCCATCGGCCAAACCGAAAATGTGACCTCGCAGTTGGTCGAAATGGGCTTGAAGATTCCGGGTATGGCCGACTCTGTCTCGATCCCCGGTTTCAATATGATCGACAATTCCAAGCAATCCAGCGCGTCGACCGTCTTTTTCATACTCGAACCCTGGGACGAGCGGCAGAGCATCGAGCTCAAGGCTGAGGCCGTTATGGAAACGCTCCGCGAAAAAGGAGCAACCCTCAGCAACGCCAGAGTAACTGTTTTCAACGCGCCACCCGTCCAGGGCTTGTCCACCACCGGCGGCTTCCAATTCGAGCTGCAAGACCTAGAAAACTCCGGCCCCAAGGCCCTTGACGCCGTCGCTCAGCAAATCATTGAAACCGGAAATAAACGTCCCGAACTGACGGGCCTGTCCACCACTTTCGCAACCAACGTCCCGCAGCTCTACCTCGATATCGACCGCACCAAAGTCAAATCGCTCAACGTCCCCATGGGAGAGGTCTTCAAGACGTTGGAAATTATGCTGGGCTCATACTACGTTAACCAGTTTAACAAGTACGGGCGTATTTACCGCGTTTACCTGCAAGCGAAAAGCAGTTCGCGCGACAATATCGACGATATTTCCGAACTGTACGTCCGCAACCGCGACGGCAAGATGATCCCGCTTTCCGCGCTGGTCAAGATCGAACACATTACCGGTCCGGAAACCATTCCCCACTACAATATCTTTCCGGCAGCCATGATCAACGGCAACCCGGCCCCCGGACGCAGTACGGGCGAGGCCATCGCCGCCATGCAAGAGGTAGCCGAAGAGGTTATGCCCGAGGGTATGAACTACGAGTGGACGGGCATCATGTACCAGCAGATCAAAGCGGGCAATCTGGCCCCGGTCATCTTCGGGCTGGCCCTGGTCTTCGTGTTCCTGTTTTTGGCCGCCCAATACGAAAGCTGGGCCGCGCCGTTCATGGTCATGCTGGCCGTGCCGCTAGCTATTTTCGGCGGGCTGGCCGCACAGTTGGTGCGTGGCTACTCCAACGACATCTACTGTCAGATCGGCATGGTCATGCTCATCGGCCTCGCCAGTAAGAACGCCATCCTCATCGTCGAATTCGCGCGACGCCGACACGAGGAAGGGCTCTCCGTCATGGAAGCCGCCGCCGAAGCATCCCGGGTTCGCCTGCGACCTATCCTCATGACCGCCTTCGCCTTCATCCTCGGCGTAGTACCCCTGGTCATAGCTACCGGAGCCGGAGCCGTAACCCGCCGCTCGCTAGGCACCACCGTCTTCGGCGGCATGTTGTTCTCCACGCTCCTAAGCCTATTGCTAGTCCCCGTCCTTTTCGTCTGCATTCAAAGAATCCGCGAATGGTTAAGCGGCAAATTCAAACACGCCGACCAATCGTAGGGTGTCTTGTACTCATCACGCTCCGCGTGATGTCAGCAGTAGGCCGGGTTACAACCCGACGGCAGCGGGCGTTTCAAGCTATTTCATTTCGGTGTATAATCTTGTTACCGTGCCAAACAATCAGTTAGCCCAGCCGCTAGCGGCGGTTTTTTTCAAGGGTGATGTATGGAACAAGAACCGCCCGAAGACGTCCTAAGAGGCGGGGACGAAAATGAAGTCGAAGAACCAATCGCCGCGGTCGCGTCTGAAGAAGCTCCAACCGAGTGGAAATATTCGCAATCACTCTCGGCAGGATATTTATATGCGGGTGCTCTCATTCCCGTTATGTGCCTTTTAGCATTCGGGACTGGTAGTTTTGGACCCGATATGATCGGGCAGTCGGGCCGTATATCCGATTACGGCATGCTGTTGCTCAAGGTCAGACCTAGCCTGCCGTTCTATCCCTTTCTACTCTACTGCATGGTCTGCATGACTGCCATGGTAATTGCACCTTGGCGATATTCGCAATGGTTTTCAATCCGGCTGGGAGTTTATACGGGCGTGATTCTCGCTGTCCAGTACTATATTCTCTTGGGATTCATGCTCTCGAAATATTTTAGCTTGATATCCGTTACCACATTTGCAGTGCTGTTGTTCGGTTGTGCCTGGCTGTTCAAATGGATCAGCTTCGATGCTAAGCCCCGCGGCTGGTTGTTTATCTTTTCCGTCCTCGTGATTCTCGGCATGATCGTTCTGCTTATTGCCTGTTTTCCCCTAGACTTTTTCTTTTTCCATCCAATGCTTTGCTCTACAACCTGGACCGTCATCGCCTACATAATGCTGAGTTGGCGACTCCTGCGTCGCAATAAGAAAGATCCCTGGCAGTTCAGCCTAGCGCAGCTTTTTATATTTATTTCCTGGCTGGCAGCGTATTTCAGTGCCTGGCGAATATCGGTTGCGTTGATGCTGGAAGAATATGCCAAACTGCCGATAACATAGGCACCCTACAACAAACTCCCCAGCCCAATAACAACCCCCGTCACCAGCAACGGGATGATCAGCGAAATCACGGCCACGTCCTTATACGACTGCTTATGCGTCAGGCCGCAAACCACAAGCAGTGTGATTATGGCCCCGTTGTGCGGCAGGCTGTCCAGTCCGCCCGAGGCCATCGAGGCCACGCGGTGCATCAGCTCCGGGTCAATTCCCGCTGCCTGGCCCATTTCATAATAGGTGTTGCCCAACGATTCCAACGCGATGCGCATCCCGCCCGAGGCCGAGCCGGTTATGCCGGCCAGGGTGGTGACCGACACGGCTTCCGAGACCAAGGGGTTGTCGGGGCAGATGCCCAGCACCCAATCCTTCACCAAGTCGAAGGCCGGCAGCGAGCGGATCGTGGCCCCGTAGCCGACCACCGAGGCCGTGTTGAAAATCGGAATCAGCGAACCCACGGCGCCCTTGCCGACCGATTCGTTGAGCTTCGCGAGCGAACGGTAGTTCAAAGCGGCCACCAGGCCGCTCGACAACAGCAAAGCTATCAGAATGGCCCAAATCCCTCGCACGCGATCCAAATCGGTCGCGCCGAATTTATCTTCGGCCAGATACGACGCGTCCCAGCGGGGAATGATCTGTTCGGCGAAAAGATAGTTCAGTCCGATGACCGCCACGATCGGCAGCATGGCTACCCACAGCGACGGCAGCACCTTATGCGAATCGTCGACGTCTTCGTTCTTATGCCCCAGGCCGTAGCCTTCGCCCCCGCGCTTGGCCGATCGCACACGCCAGTTGAGCCAGCTCATGCCGGCGG
>CAZISU010000269.1:0-7219 GCA_964541935.1 uncultured Planctomycetaceae bacterium
CCATCTGGGTTTATGATTCCTCCGGCACCTTGATCTACGCCAGCGACGATTCGAATCTGGCCGACGACCTCTACGGTCCCGGCGCGGGAGCCGACACCGACGATCTGGATCGCGGCAGCCTGGGACCGTTCGACCCCTATCTGGGCACGGTATTGCTGCCCGAGGGCGACAACATGCGTTACTTCGTGGCCGTCACCACGCAAGCCCGCGTCCCCACGGCGCTCGATCAGTCGCAGGCACGTCTGGAACCGGTCGATTCGCTTATTCGCCCGGCCGAAGACCATATCGACATGGTCGGCGGGTCCAACATTGCGGGTCCGAGCACGCCATTATTCAACCAGATGGACCTGGAAATCAATGTCGAGGATTACCATCTTAACGACGTGGTGCTGTACGTAACCGACGGCAGAGATCTGTATACGGTCGATCCCTTCACGGGCGAGCTTGAAACAGACGTGATATACAATGACGTGCTGCCGGACGTCGACGGTTGGGGAGCCCGCTACGGCGACCTCGCCATGCGTAGCGACGGCCGCCTGTTTACGTTCATATCTGGTGTCGCTGTTGGCGGCGACGCTGACACGATGATGCGTTACCGCGAGATCTCCACCGCCAACGGCTCCTTGCAGTACGACGGACAAACTGGAATCAATACGTTCATCCTCGATGCCGACGACAACGTCGTGGCCGCCAACGGAGGCACCTATCACTTCGAGGCCATGGCCCACAGCGAAAGCGACGTCACGCGTCAAGTGTATGCGGTGGGTAATTCGGACGGCATGGGCAACTATGTCGACAACCTGCTATATAAGCTTGAGTACGACGGCACCGCCATTCAGCCAGACGGCGCGGGCAACGACGCCCGCTTGCCCTCGGACATCATTCCGCTTGCCTCGCTAACGACGGGCCCATCTATAATGGCGTCCGCCGCCACCAGCAGTGTGGCCCTGGAGAACGATATTCTCGATGGCATGACGTTCACGATTACCACGCCTGATGTGGAAGAACCCGATCCCGATCCCGACGCCGAGGAAGGCGCTACTATCACCGTCCCCGGCGTGACGTTGACTTTCGAGTTCGACCTCGGTCTGGACGTACGTCTGCACGAAGACGGCGCCGCGGCGGTTCGCGACGGCGATTTCTTCGATCTCGGCGGCAAAACCTTCGAGTTCGACAGCGGCGGGGTTTTGGCGGTCGAATCGCTGGGCGCCATCAACGACGGCACCACCTTCACCATTACAAACTCGGAAGACAACGCGGTAATCTTCGAAATCGATAAAGATGGCACCCCCGTGGGCGCCAATCGCGTACCGGTTTATCTCGAAGGCATCTCCGATCCGGCTCAAGCGGCCGCAGCAATCGTCACGGCCATCAACGGCGCCGAGTTCAACGACTCGCCCTTCGGCGTAACGGCGGGAACCAGCGAGGCCGATCCCACGCGGATTTCGCTGGTCGGTGAAAACAGCGTTTCCACGACTTCCACCGCGGGCCTGGTTCTGGAAGGCGGCGACGGCGTCGGCAGCGGCAACGTCATGATCGCCTTCGAAGAAAACATGACGCCAGCAGGCGATACCGAAAAGGTTTTCCTCACGTCGATCACCGATGCCATTAACATCACCTTACCTACCGCAAATGCAAACGCCTTCGCGCGTCCCGACGGCTTCGTGGGCGATAGCGGACGCATTACCGTCGCGGAAGCTTCCGCTTGGAACTTCGCCGGCACTTCTGCCTTGACGCAAGAAGGCAGCTCCCAACCCGGCGTCTCGGGCAGCAACGTGGTGATTGCAATTACCTCAATTTCAACCTCCGACGACGTTGCAGCGGCAATCGGCGATGCCATCAACAACGCCAGCTTCGGCGTGACAGCCGAACCGGCGGCCGAGGTTTCGGGCAGTTTGGTTAAGGTCTCTGAACTGGGCGATCCAAGCCTGATTAATACAGCAAGCGCTGGTCCGGTTTCGGCGGTTGGCTCCGAAGGAGCCGGCGGCACGATCACTGGCATGGCGTTCATGGGCGGAGCGCTCTATGCAGTCGATGACGGCGGCGGGTTCTACACCATCGATAACTACAACTCGTACGACCTGGCGGTGCCCGATCCGGACGATGATCCAAAAGCGTTGGCTCAGGTAGGCGGCGCCGAACTCACGTTCGTCACCAAGCACGACGATATCAATTTCACCGGACTTTCGTTGGGCCCGCAGACTGTCGAAGACGGCGCTTACAGCCAGATGCTCTTCGCCACGGACAGCGAAGGTATGATGTACGCCTTGAACGATGCCGGCGAAATGCAGCCGGTTTTCTTCAACGGCCAGACCAGCATCCAAATTGGCGGCCTGACCCCGATTGGCGGAATATCCGGTCTCGCCTTCTCGACGCTGGACTACAACCTTTGGCACGCGACGGAACTTAGCCGCACTACCGATGTTGGACACGGTGTGGCAATCTCTCCCGACGACGTGCGAGTTCCCATCGCCTATCCTGTCGCCGGCAACAGCAGCTTCTGGTTCGGTTTGGAAAGAAACTCGCCGAATCAAGAATACAGACAATACTTACTGGGGCCGGGAACCGCCAATGTATCACCTGGACCGAATGCGGGAGTTGTCGGCATCGACGCAGGCATCGACCCCATCGGTGGTCCCTACGACCTGCCCGGCACCTACGACCTGCCCGGCGGCGCGCATGGCACGCTAACCACCGAGAAGTTCAGCCTGGCCGGATCCGAAGCAGGCGATGCTCCCACGTTGTACTTCACCTACTTCCTGGATACCGATCAGAACGAAGACCTGATTACCGATTCCGCCCGCGTGTTCATCACGATTGACGGAGCGAATTGGAACATGTTGGCTTCGAATATTTTGATGTTCGGCCAGCCCGAAGCCTCGACGCTCCTGCAAGATGGCACGGGCGAATGGAAGCAAGCCAGTGTCGATCTGTCGGCGTTCGTTGGCAGTATTATTGCTACAGGCGATCCGGAATTCGCCGAAGAATCGCTGAGCAACCTGCAACTCAAGTTCGAGTTCAGCACGGCCGGCAGTATGAATATAGGAGAATTAGGCCCAGACGATATTCTTCTTGAAGGTGGTTACCTGCGTGCGGTGCCCGGCGAAGATATCATCGACGGCGACCAGTTCGAAGTTTTGAATATCCTGGCGGAAAGCAGCACGATCTTCGAATTCGACATGGGCTTAGCGCTGGTTGCCGCGAGTTCGGCCGGACAGCGGATCAATGACGGCGACACGATCACCATTGACGGTGCCGTTTTCGAACTGACCAAGGACCGTGTGTACGATCCGCTGAATTATCCGATCTATATCAGCGATGGCGACTCGTCCTCCGACGTGGCTAATATGATTGCCAAACAGGTCACGCTGGCGGTTGATGAGGGATTCGTTTCGAACAGCTTGATCGAGACCTACGTCAAAGACGACCGAGTGTATCTGCTGGCCGCCACGGATGTGGTGTCCGCAACAGCCGGAGTGGAAGTTGCCGGCAACGCGCCTGGCATGTTAAGCGATCAGATCGACCCCAGCGACCCGACCGTATTCATTCCGGTACCGATCACGCCCTTCATGACCGCGGCGGAAGTAGCCGAACAGCTCGCGCTCTCGGTAGATGCAGCTTTGGCAGTCACGGACGATGTAATTTACAATCAGGTCTTCAAACGCGACGAAAGTCTCCTGCAGACGCCCGGATACGAGGTGCCGAATCCGGGTCCGATGACGTATGCGAACGAACTCCCAGGCGATTCCGTTCCCGGCGGCGGGCCCATCAGTGTCGAAAGCACGCAGTTCTTCTCGAACATGCGCGGCCAAGATAACCGTTACGAAGGTTTCTATGTCGACGATATTATCGTCGGTTTTAAAGAGCACGGTGAAATGCTCACCAATGTGCAGCCTGACACGGAATTCAGGGCGGTCAACCCGGGCAACAGTATCGTAGAGGGCGCCTACCAGTTGGAAATCCGCACCGGTACCGACTACGCAGCCGGCGGTACTTTCCGTGCCTTCGATACCAACGATCGCCTCACAGAGGCTCTCACGATCGAAGCGCCCAGCGCTTTCAGCTTGGTTCACGGCAGTAAATTCACGGTCAACGACGGCGTTACCGCGCAGACATTCCAATTCGTTGACCGCAGTTTGAGTGGCCCCGACGAGGGCGCTTTGGCGGTCGAATTCACGGGCTCCGAATCGGCTGCGGAAATGGCCCTTGCCATAGCTAGCGCGATCAATAGCGCGAGCTTGTTGGTGACCAAGGCCGACGTCAATCTGGGTGGAAACAGAGTCTTTCTGGCGGATGCCGCTTCAGTGGAAGGACTTTCGCTCACGACGTTCGACCAGAACGGCCAGAACGCCTCGGCCGTCGAAGCCGTCGATCTCAACGGCGACGAAGTCGTGGAAATCATCACCGCAAACCAGACCGACGGTACCGTCTCCGTGCTGATCGGCTTCGAGACCATGATAGGCACGATGTGGACAGAGCCGACGTTCTACAACGTAGGCGGTATGCCATCGGATCTGGAGATTGCCGATGTCAACGGCGATGCCATGCAGGATATAGTAACGTCGAATTCCCAGGACGGCACGGTATCCGTGCTTTTGGGCAACGGCGACGGTACGTTCGAGAATCAGTTGGTTTACGAGGTCGGACACGCGCCATCGGCGCTTACGCTTGCCGACGTCGACGGCAACCGCCTGCTCGACATCGTTACGGCCAACAAGAGCGACGACACGATTTCGATTCTTTACGGCAACGGCGACGGCACGTTCATGCCACACGACGACTATCAGGTGGGCGACGCGCCGATGGACGTGGCGGCGGTCGACCTCGACGGCAACGGCATGTTGGATATCGTGGCCGCCAACTCGATGGACAACACCATCTCGGTATTGTACGAGGTGGGGCTGACCGGTTTTGCCCAACAAGAAACATTCGAAGTCGGTGGAATTCCGGTTTCGCTGGCCGTCGGCGATCTCGACGGTCAAAACGGTCAAGATCTCGTCGTGGCCAACCGCGGCGACGGTATCGCGACTGTTTTATTAAACGACGGCGATGGAAGGTTCCTGTCCGACCCCACTATTTGTGACATGGGGCTGGGGCCGGTTAAGATCCGTCTAGAGGATATCAATGGCGACGATAGCCTGGATATCGTAACGTCCAATTTGGCTAGCAATGCGGTGGTGGCAAGCCTTGGCGACGGCAGCGGTGAATTCACGTTGGGCAGGGTCACCTTGGTCGAAGCCTCCAACCCGAGTTGTTTCGCAATCGCCGAAGTCGACGGTGCTCCCACCATGATCGCGATTAGCCAGAAATCCGACGCCGCCTATATCTACCTGCCGAACGAAGATAATTTCGAGCCCCGAGAACCACTCGAGACGATGTTCATCTTCACAACCGGCACCGCCAACCTTCGCAATCTAAACGGCGACAATAACGAAGAACGCGACCAGGGCCAGATCATCATTCGCGGCAATGAGATTACCGACGTTACCGGCTGGGGTATCAAGTACGACTCGGGCACGCGCGACGGCAACGAAGCCGATCTTCCGCACCCCGGTTCGGTCTCTCCGCTGGTCGAGATCAACGAGCAACAACTGGTGCCCGGCGTGACGATCGAGAACAACCTGCTGGCTGCCTTCCGCAGCGGTGGTATCCTCTTCAGCGGCGACGCCAACAACGGCGATGTGCCCACGGCGGCCGTGCCCTTCGGGCGGATCATCAACAACACGATCTACGGCGGCGCGTTGGGCAACGACAATCCAACCGCAACGGGTTTCGGCATCAAAGTCGATGAAAACGCCAGCCCCACGATCCTCAATAACGTCATTTCCACCACGGCCGTGGGCATCAGCGTGGACAACACCTCGCAGACCACGGTAATCGGTGCGACTTCGTATCAGCACAACACTTCGAACGTTTCGGGCATGAGCCTGGGACAGCACGATATAGTGATGGCCGACGATGCACCGCTGTTCGTCGATCCATCGGCGGGCAACTTCTATCCGGCGGCCGGTTCGGTTGTCATCGACAGTTCGATCGACTCGCTCGAAGACCGCCCGGCAATGGTCGCCGTCCGCGATCCGCTGGGAATTCCCGAATCGCCCATCCTGGCTCCCGAAACTGACCTGCTCGGTCAGGCGCGGGCCGACGACCTTACCGTATCGCCTCCTCCGGGCCTCGGTAGAAACGTCTTCAAGGATCGCGGTGCCATCGACCGCCTTGACTTCATTGGTCCCACGGCCGCGATCATCAATCCCATGGACAACGAAGCCGGTCTGGATAGCAACCCGGCCGACAACGACGTCTTCGTGATCTACGGCGATTTCACAGAGTTCACCATCCAACTGGCCGACGTGGCCGGCGTGGGTGTGGCCGACTCGACGGTAACCGCCTCGACCGTGTCCATCTATGTCGACGGCGCGGATGTGCCGCTCATCGAAGGTCGCGATTACTTCTTCTCCTACGACGTGAACACCGATCAGATTTCCCTGGTTCCGGCCACCGGCATCTGGGAACACGCCAATATCTACGAAATCGTTCTGGACAACACGGCCGAGGGTATCCGCGATATCGCCGACAACCCCTTGCGTGGCAACCGCCTCGACAAGACGACCAGCTTCAAGATCGCGGTCGGCCACATCGACTACGGCGACGCTCCCGACCCGTCATACCAGACCTTGCTGGAAAACGACGGCGCGCGTCACCTCTTGATCGGCGATTACTATCTCGGTCAAGGCGTAACCAGCGAAGCCGATGCCCAATTTGCCCTCGACGGCGACGATGTTCCTCTCTGGAACGCCAGTGGCGACCAGATGGACGACGGCGTTGTTTTCGGTTCGGCTTTGGTAATCGAGGGGCCCGTTCCCGTAACAATAACCGCCTCGCGCAACGGCGGCTACCTCGACGCCTGGATCGACTTCAACGGCGACGGCGACTGGGACGACGCGGGCGAGCAGATCTTTTCCAGCCAACTGCTGAGTATGGGGGAAAACGAATTTACTATCACCATTCCCAGCACTGTTGTCAGTGATGGAGCGGTAGAAGACGTCGAACAAGGCGTGACCTTTGCCCGCTTCCGCTACAGCAGCGATGATTCCGGCCTGGCATCCTTCGGCGAAGCCTCTGACGGCGAAGTCGAGGATTATCAGGTTAGCGTCGTCGGCGCCCTGCAGGACTTGGGCGACGCCCCCAGCCCGTATCCGACACTTTTGGCCGACGACGG
>CAZISU010000270.1:0-7218 GCA_964541935.1 uncultured Planctomycetaceae bacterium
CAACACGCAAACTGGTGTCGATAATTTCACCATGGCTTCCGTTCCCGAACCGGCCTCCATCGTACTGTTGGCCGGTGGTCTGCTGGGCCTTGCCGGAGCATTTCGACGTCGTCACTAACACGCCGTCAACCCAAAGCACACACGGTCCACGCCTCCACGGAAGGCGGCATCAACCGCTTACCGTGGGCGTGGAACGTGGCATTGAATTGTTCGAAACGAAAGGATTGATTTTAAGATGATGTCAACTCTCTCACAAACTCGGCGATCTAAGCGGCGGGCTTCTCTTCGAGACACCAGCCCCGGTCGCTTTCGCGACGGTTTTACACTGGTCGAACTCCTTGTGGTGATCGCCATCATCGGTATTCTCATCGCCCTGCTACTTCCGGCCGTTCAGGCGGCCCGCGAGGCGGCGCGGCGGATACAGTGCAGCAATAATCTCAAGCAGATCGGCCTGGGTATGCACAACCACCTGTCTGCCCATGGGATACTCCCACCCGCCGCGAAGGTCGAAGGCGGCGGCAGTTGTCCTATGAATGCCCCGCTTTTGTCACGAGGCCCCGGTTGGGCGATACTGATTTTGCCCTATATCGAGCAAACGACCCTCTACGAACGATTCGATTTCGACCTGGGCTTCGCATGCTGCGGGTACGACGAGGGCTATCCGGAAATATAGTACAACCATGCTATCCAGTTCACGCCTAACCAGGCGTTTCAATGCCCGTCGGACCCCAATTCCACGCCGGAAACGCCCAACACAAACTACTTAGCCTGCGGCGGCGGCGGAGAAGATTGGGAAGCAGAGTGCTTCAATCCCTATGACCCAGAAGCCGTCTATTACTCCAACGGTGTGATCTACCCCAATTCCGATATTAGAATTGCGGATATCAGCGACGGAACAAGCCACACTTACATGGCCGGTGAAACAAAATATTGCTTATTGAAAATCGGGTGCAAGGCATATTTCGACTCCATCGGCGGTGCCCTTAACGACTATTCGTATAGTTGGGCCTCGAACGCCGCCGGTCATACAACGAGCCAGATACCGCAACAGGGCGGGATTGCCGCGGCAGTTGACCCGATCAACAATCCGGCCGTGTTGTTTACGGACATCGACGAGTTCGACCCGGCCATTTGGGTCAACTACGCCGTGCCCGCGCGGGCCTTTAGCAGCAACCATCCGGGTGGTTGCCACATGATGATGGCCGATGCTTCGGTACATTTCGTCGATGAAAACATCGATCTGCACATCCACCAGGATCGCGGTGACCGCGAGGACGGATTTCCCATAGGAGACTTAAGCAGCCAATAGGGATTGAAATGTTCAGAATTTAGATGGAACGAACAATAAGAATCTAAAAGGAATGGCAAATTGTCTAACATAATTAAAGGTAATCGAAGCAGCACGACGGCCTTGTGTGTCATTGCCATGGCCGTGACGTTTGTACTCGGCGGCTGCGGCAGTCCAAACGGGCCCGAGCGGTACGAAGTATCGGGTAAGGCTACCTTCAACGGTCAACCGATCCCGGCCGGCAAGATCATGTTCGCACCTGATCGTTCGGCTGAAAACAAAGGTCCGCGAGGCATCGCCAGGATCGAGAACGGGCAATATAAAACGCTTCCAGGAAAAGGGGCCGTCGTCGGGGCGCAAATCGTACAAATCCAAGGATACGACGGGATACGCCTGAAGGAATCGGTGGGCTCGGATTTCGGCACGCCTATATTCCGCAGATACGACACCAAAGTCGACCTACCCGACAAAACGACAAACATCAATTTCGATGTGCCACTCAATCGAAAATAGGCTGTTTACTAAGCTCGCAGCGGGAGCTAATGCAACCCGTCGTGCAAGCAAAAACCTTACTCCATTCGCCTTCGACGGGCTTAACGCTGTTGCCTGATGCAGCCAGTAAACGTCCCATCAGACCGCCGTGGGTATCCAGTCAAGTGTAGGTTTTTTCTGAAAAAGTGCAGCTTATCTGCTTGCCTATCCCTGTCCGTGGCCTTGATCCTCATCCCCTGGACGATCACACTGTGCTTCTACCCGAATTTCTTCGCCGCTATCGCCCTGTTGCTGCTGGCCGTTACGGTTCTCACTTACAGCAAGACGTTGTCGTAGAGACCGGCCTACATGCTAGCAACCGCCCAACGAACCAACCAAACCATCCCAAACGCCGAAGCCACCATCACCAATCCCGCCGGCTCGGGCACCGATTGGCTGGGCTCGACACCGACTTGCCAATTCGCGGCCAGGATCGTGGCGTCCGCGTCATCAACCCGGCCGTCATCGTTGAAATCACCATCTGCCCAGGTCGCGCCTGTTTGGGTTTGCCAATTAGAGGCCAGGAGCGCGGCATCGGCATGGTTGACGCGTCCGTCGCCGTTGGCATCGCCCGGCAGCGACGGCAAGGGCAGATCGATAATGCCGATGTTGTCCAGCAGATGATCGCCCGTGCTGAGGAACGTGTTGTCGGTGAAACGCACCAGCCCAGCCGTGTCGCTGGGCGTACCGCCGTTGAAAAGCGTTATGCCCATGACGCTATGGACGGTGCCGTTCGAGTCGGTCACGTAAATGTCGTAGAAGGGCACATCGGCCGTGAAGTCGCCCTCGATGCGGAGGTGATGAACTAGCGGCGTGTCCTGCACGTTGTCATCGAAGATCACGGCATCCTCGAGTCCCGTGGGCGTGAAATAGCCGCTGGCCGGGTTGTAGATCTGCACGTCGCCCAGCCCGTCGGCCGCGGCGCCCTCGTTGCCGTTGCCGGTAATTATCATATAGAACCGTTGTCCTTCGTCGGTGGTCCAACCCAGCGAGAGCGTGCGATTGTCGCTGCCCTGTCCGTCCGGCTCTTCGGCGGCGAAATCCATGTCGAAGCGCCACTGGGGGCCGAACTTGGGAAACGATTGGGCCAGATCGCGGTTCTCGCCCGGCGCGGCCGGCATGAAGGCCGACGTGCCCGCCCCGCCGATGGCCGCCGAGTCGGATTGCGGACTGGCAGCGCTGGTGCGACCGCCGCTGGCCGTCCAGCCTGGTGGGAAGTCGGTGGTGCCCGCATCGCCCCAGCCGGTTGTATCTTCGAAGTTGCCGTTGGCCATCGTGTTGGGCGGGTTGGGCTGTTCGAGCCACTCTGTATTGAAACGAGCCATGCGAATCGTTTCATACGCGCTGCTCGTACCGGCTTCGTAGAAAAGCAACGTGGTTTGGTCGTCGAGCACGGCCATGTCCGAATAGGCCGACGGCCCGTTATACACTAGTTTCGACTGCGGAAACGACGCGGCCTCATTTTCGGAAAGGAACACGGTCATGCCATGTCGGCCGCCCGAGGCGCTGGTGATGCCCGACCAAAGAATTTGATTCGTCCCGCCGCCGGCCGCGTCGGCAAGTCGGATGACGCTCGACTGACAGGTCACGCCCGGCAGATCGTCCGCGAGGGCCATCGGCTGCCAGGTAGTTCCGCCGTCGTTGCTGATCGCATAGGCCTTCTTCCCCTCGTAGCCGGGCTGATTGCGGATCGTCATGTAAAGCCGCCCGTCGACCGTTTCGACTGCCAGGGCTTCGCATCCTTCCCAATCGTACCCGGCGGGTATCCAGGACGCCGGCGGCATGTGGATCCCAGACGGGTCGATTGTGGGGCCGACCTCTGTGCTCTGCCCGACCTGCCAGGTGGCGCCGTGGTCGTCGCTATAGACCATGTGCGAGCGCATTACGTTGCGGTCACCTTCGTCCACAATGTGATACGAAGGGAACAGCAAGCGGCCGGCATTGTCGCCCTGGCTCAACTGCAACCCGTGCCCCGGCCCGGTCCAATAGCGGGTCCAGTTCGACGGGCAGACGTCGGCAGTGATCTCGGTCGGGGTTTCGGACCAGGTTTGTCCGCCATCGGTACTTTTGGTGGTGAATACCGTAAGATTATCACGCGTGAAGCCCAGCCACACGGTGTTGGTCTGAGAATCGTACACCGGGCAGGGATTGCCTATGGTAACCTCTGAAGCCGAGTTGTCTTGCCAGACAATTTGCGGCTCGCTCCAGTTCTGCCCGCCGTCGCTGCTACGCAGCATCAGCATGTGCGTCTCGGCGAAGTCGCTGGAACTGGTCTTACGGGCCTCGCAGAAGAAAAGCACGTTGTCGCCGTCGGTTCGAATGGCCGATGGAATGCGATACGTGTTATAGCCGCCCTCGCCACTGGTCAATAAGGTCTGCTCTTCGAACACAACGGCCGCCAATGAGACGTTTGCATAAAAAGACAAAGCGGCGACAATCGCAAAAACAAAAACGCTGATTGACGGACTGGGATTGCTGTAACGTTCGGGCATGGCGGTTTCTCAAGCAGTGTCTTTCGAGTTGTGACCTGCCATCTATTATACTCAAAACCACGTGTTTCGCCACTCTCTAAAACCTTATCCAGACACAATATAGGCCGATTTCCGGATCCGCAACGCCGCTATGCCCACAAAGAATATTCTTTGCGTATGTGGAAGAGTACGCGCATGGAGAACCGGCGCAGTTATTAATTGCGGACACGATAACCGAGCAGGCACACTACGCCAATCAGCAGCATGGCTATGGTCCCAGGCTCGGGTACAGCGGAAGCATTTGCGCAACCCCAGCGGTCGGCTATACGACCGAGGTCTATGAGGTCGACGGTACCATCAGCGTTTAAGTCGCCTTCTTGGAATGTATCACCAGTTCCCCAGTTGTCGGCTACAATACCGAGGTCGATTAAGTCTACTACGTTATCGAGATTGATATCGGCAGAACCGGGATGCCACTGCGGAACCTCCGGCCACGATTCTTCCCACTCTGTCACGGTGCCGTCGATGGCGATATAGTTGCCAAACTCATCCAGACCTACGCAGTAACCCGTTAGAGTCACGATTCGGCATTCAATCGAGACCTCGGTACCGACGGCAACAACCAGTTGCATCAAGTCAACCGTCATATCGATGGTCGACGGCAGGCCGCTTTGCACATAATCATCGTGGCTTTCGCCATACGAGTTGACCAAGACGCCCGGACCACCAATATGCTCGAACGAGTCAATAAAGAGATCAAACGACGAACGCGTGTCGCCACACTGTTTCCAAACGAAGCCTCGCTGCTGAGGCTGGCAATCGCCGTACCCGTCGAAATTACCGAAGAATGGGAAACCGGAAAACGTTACCTAAATATGGAAACCGATTAATCCGCCCTAAAAGAAGATCTCATTTTTACAGAAGAACGGTTGCTCTATCAACATTTGGTCAGGTTTCTAATAATATCTGGGGGGGGGCATGCCATTGAAAGTGTTGATAATCAGTTCTGTTTTGTTATACTGAGTGGGGGCGGCTGCAGCGAGTCGTACTACTGGAACACACACAAGGTACTTCAACCACAAGTAAGGGGACGTTACTGATGAGTCAAAATCTTGAAATGAAATGCTTGGTTGCTATTTTGGTGCTGACCTTCTCGGCGACGGCACAATCCGAAACCCCAGTTGTCGAGTGGACCCGCCAACTAGGCTCGGCCGAAGACGACTACGGCCTGGGCGTGTCGGTCGATGGCAGCGGCAACGCCTATGTCACCGGGTACACCAGGGGCGGCCTCGACGGCAACACCAACGCGGGCGGCAACGACATGTTTCTGACCAAGTACGACACGGCCGGCACCAAGCTGTGGGCCCGACAACTGGGCACGGCCAGCAACGACGACGGCCTGGGCGTGTCGGTCGATGGCAGCGGCAACGCCTATGTCACCGGGTACACCAGGGGCGGCCTCGACGGCAACACCAACGCGGGCGGCAACGACATGTTTCTGACCAAGTACGACACGGCCAGCACCAAGCTGTGGACCCGACAACTGGGCACGGCCGAAGACGACTACGGCCTGGGCGTGTCGGTCGATGGCAGCGGCAATGCCTATGTCACCGGGTACACCAACGGCGGCCTCGACGGCAACACCAGCGCGGGCAGCGTCGGCATGTTTCTGACCAAGTACGACACGGCCGGCACCAAGCTGTGGACCGAACAACTGGGCACGGCCAACTACAACGACGGCCGGGGTGTGTCGGTCGATGGCCGCGGCAACGCCTATGTCACCGGGTACACCAGCGGCGGCCTTGACGGCAATACCAGCGCGGGCGGCGTCGACATGTTTCTGACCAAGTACGACACGGACGGCACCAAGCTGTGGACCGAACAACTGGGCACGGCCAGCTACGACGGCGGCCATGGCGTGTCGGTCGATGGCAGCGGCAACGCCTATGTCACCGGGTCCACCAGGGGCGACTTCGACGGCAACGCCAACGCGGGCGGATCCGACATGTTTCTCGTCAAAATATCAACCATCCCCGAGCCAGGCAGCATCGCCATGCTGCTATGCGGGCTGGCGAGCCTGGCGCTGATACGACGACGTTTTTCCGCGCGATAAGAATTCGATTCTACGGACCTGTTTTTTACAGGACAAAAAAAGACAAAAAAAGGTGCCAGGCACCAGGTTTAGGGGTAATAGGCAGGATGCGCATTGAATACCCCGCCGCGCTTCTCTTTTTCGGTCGACCGCGTGGTCGCAGTGTCGACTTTAGGCGGAGTTGTTTGGCGGTTCTGTCGGTCCACTGCTGCTGTCCGTACGGCGCGCTAAATCTGTTCGATATGCAAGCCTCGGCGCAGGCGTTCGGCGTGGCGGGTGTCGTGTAGTTTGGCGGCTACTTGCTTGACGTCTTGGATGCCGTTGATGGTTAGCTCGGGGTGGGAACGGTCGCTGGATACGATGTGGATCGAGCCTACGCCGACGATGCGGTCGACTAGGGTTTGCTCGAAGGTGATATCGTCCATGTCGATGACTTCGATCAGGTCGGTCTTGTGACGGAGGATGCCTTTCTCGTGGAAGAAGCGTTGCGAGGTTAAGCGATAGTGGACGCCCATGCGGCGGCGGATCAATAAGACGAACAGATATCCCCACAAGGCAAGCATGGCGATCAATACGCCCCACCAGACGATGTGCGGACTCCAGCCCTTGTTCCAGAGAAAGATTCCCAGCGCCAAGAAGCAAACCGAGAAAAAACCGCCCATCAGCCACCAGCCCAGCATGGCCTTCGTCGCGTAGCCGCCTTGCCACAGATCGGTCTCATCCTCCTGGGCGTTTCGGCCCATGGCCTCGCGGAGGCGCTGGGCGTTGCTTTGTGTAGAATCCGCATCGTCCGTGGTGGCAGAGTCTGCGGGTGGGGTGGTCGATTTGTGCGGCCC
>CAZISU010000271.1:0-7208 GCA_964541935.1 uncultured Planctomycetaceae bacterium
CGTCCGCGCGTGCGTCCGGCCGATCCCCAGACGGTGGTCGAGACTTTCGGCACCTATTTGCAGCGTGGCGACCATACGCTCCTGGATCTGATCGAGGTCCGCCGTCCGTTAGAAGCGGAGATTGCCGCCTTGGCTGCCAAGCGGGCCAGACCACCGCAGATCAAGGCCATGCAAGAGGCTATTGACACCATGGCTTCGACATCGAGTTTGGAAGAGCAGGTCGAGGCGGATGTGTTGTTCCACAGTTTGCTGGCTGACGCCGCCGGTAATCCGCTTTTTCCCATGTTGCTAAAGACCTTGGCCGGGGTGATGCGGATATCGCGCCAGGAAACGTTGGCGCAAACCGGAGTGAAACGGGCAATGCCCGGCCATCGCGCGGTGTTGGCCGCGGTTCGTAACGGAGATCCGCAGGCCGCTCGCAGTGCGATGCTCGAACACCTTGGTATGGCGGAAGAAGATTTGCGCGAGCTAGAAAAATGAAGTAGAAATTATTGTGTTGCCTGAAATTGGCACGGCTATCTTGGCTATGATTTCTTCACTCATCACAAGAGAAGGGAGATCGACGCATGAATGGGACTGGCTCGTTTTGCGGCATTCACTTGAAGATCATTGCTGGCGGTTGTTTTGGATTGGGATTGCTGCTGACTTCCGTCCAAGCAGCCCAACCGTCCGGTGAGACTGCAAACGCGGGAACGCTGACGGCGCAGGCCGATTTGCCGAACGTGATTGTAGTTTTCGTCGATAACGCCGGTTATGGCGACATCGGCCCTTTCGGTTCGCAACGAAATCGTACGCCCAACCTCGACCGCATGGCCCGTGAAGGAATGCGGTTCACCCACTTCTACGCCAGCGCCGGGGTTTGCACGCCGTCGCGAGCGAGTTTGATGACGGGTTGCTATGCTCAGAGGGTCGGTCTGGGCCGCACCGATCCCGACGGTATCGTGCTGCGACCGGTTTCGCCTAACGGCTTGAACCCGGACGAGTTGACGATAGCCGAGGTTCTCAAGTCACGCGGATACGCGACGGGCATCGTTGGCAAGTGGCACCTTGGCGACCAACTTCCCTTCTTGCCCACGCAACAAGGGTTCGATATGTTTTTCGGTATCCCTTACAGCGATGACATGACCGCCGACAAGCGCCCGCCCGGCGTGTGGCCGCCGCTGCCCTTGATGGAAAACGAGCGTGTGATCGAAGCGCCCGTCGACCGCACCCAGTTGACCGAACGCTACACGCAGCGAGCGTTGCGTTTTATAGAGAAGAATCGGTCGCGTCCGTTTTTTCTCTATTTCCCGCAAGCCACGCCCGGCAGCACCAAGAGGCCCTTTGTCGGCGACGCCTTTCGAGGTAAAAGCACAAGCGGCCCTTGGGGCGATGCCATCGAAGAGCTCGATTGGTCGATGGGGCAAATCCTCGACAAGCTCCGCGAACTTGGAATCGAACGGCGAACGCTGGTGGTGTGGATGTCCGACAACGGGGCGCCGGCCCGCTCCAGGCCGCAAGATCCCTGGCGAGGTTCGAACGGCCCACTTTTCGGGCACGGTTACACAACGAGCGAAGGGGCGTTTCGAGTGCCGGCCATCTTCTGGTGGCCCGGCACCGTGGCGGCCGCAGAGGTTTGCGACGAGTTGGCCACGACGATGGATCTGCTGCCCACCTGCGCGGGTCTGAGCGGGGTCGAACTCCCCGCCAACCGCACGATCGACGGTCGGGATATCCGCCCACTTTTTCTGGGCGAAGAAGGAGCCCGCTCGCCGCACGAGGCGTTTTACTATTATTTTGCCGACCAGCTCCAAGCAGTGCGGTCGGGCCGCTGGAAACTGTTTCTGCCCCTGGACCGGCCACAAAGGCATCCTCATCATCGTGGCGGCGGGCCGTCGCCGACAATGCTTTTCGACGTGGTCGCCGACATCGGCTGTAAACAGAACATCGCCGCGCGGCACCCAGAGGTTGTGGCACGGATCAGCAAACTGGCCCAAAAAGCCCGGGTCGAACTGGGAGATATCGACCGACCAGGCAAGGGGCAGCGCCCGGCAGGAAGCGTCAAAAACCCAACACACCGGGTGTTATCCACCGGAAGTAGGCAGGGTTTCGCTAAGTAATTAAATGCGTGTACGTAGCTAGTGTATGGTATCGCGTTATTGCCCCCCGTCCTGGAATGTCAGAGTGCCCCCCCAGTGTTCATTTTCCCACCCCGCCTTGTGGATCAACTCTTTCTCTGTCATATTACGTGTTTTGTATTTTTGCCCTCTAGAAGGGCGGGAGTCTCGCGCAGTGCAGATTTGGCCGGCCATCGATCTTCGTGGCGGAAATTGCGTACGCCTTAAACAGGGTGACTACGATCGGGAAACTGTGTTTTCCGACGATCCTGCCGCTATGGCCGCGCACTGGGTCGATTTGGGTGGAAAATGCCTGCATCTGGTCGATCTCGACGGTGCTCGCGACGGACGTTTAGTGAATCTAGACGCCGTGCGGTCGATTGTCGAGGCGGTTGACGTGCCCTGCGAATTGGGGGGTGGCATCCGCAGCGAAGAATCTATCCGAGAGTTGATCGAAATCGGTGTTTCTCGGCTGGTTATCGGCACCCTGGCCATCAAAAAACCCGACTGGTTCGGTGAAATGTGCCACGTCTTCCCTGGGAAACTGGTTTTGGGGATCGACGCCCGCGGGGGGATGGTTGCCACTGAAGGGTGGTTGGAGACCAGCGACATTTCGGCGGTCGAGCTTGCCCAGAAGTTTGCTGCCGAGCCGTTGTGTGCCATTAACTATACCGACATCGATACCGACGGCATGATGACGGGCCCGAACGTTGCGGCCATGGAGGAAATGAAGAAAGCTGTCGATATTCCTGTTGTTGCTTCTGGTGGAGTGACGACGGCAGACGACGTGGCCCGGCTGGCAGCCACCGGCGTCGATGGCTGCATTATCGGCCGGGCGTTGTACGAAGGTAGCCTCACGCTGCCGGATGCACTTGTCGCCGCGGAGGGATCTTAGTGATCGAGGGAAGGATCCTAGCTGGCAAAAAGACACCTGTGAGAAAATAATACATATAAAAAAGTAAAAAATGTGAAGAGCGGTCGAATTCAACCGCCGAACATTCAACAATAAGAAAACCGTCATGACAGTGTTGGCGAGCAAAACGCTGCCCGTCGCATTAAGATCGAGGAAAAATATCCATGTCAAAGTACAAAGTGGATGACATTCGCAACATCGTTCTCTGCGGGCACGGCTCGGCCGGAAAGACCACGCTCATCGACGCGTTGCTGAACAAGACGGGTATGGTGAAGCGCCCGGCCAGCGTCGACGATGGCACCAGCATCTGCGATTTCGACGACGAAGAAAAAAACCATAAATATACAATCGAAGCCAAGGTCACGCACTTCGATCACGCGAAGAAGCACTTCAACGTGATCGACACGCCCGGCTATCCGGACTTCATCGGCCAAACCATCGGTGCCATGCGTGGCGTCGACACGGCGGCCATCGTTATCAACGCCCAGTCGGGTATCGAGGTCAACACACGCCGCGTTTTCGCCGAGGCGGAAAAGGCCGGCTTGGGCCGCATTATCGTTGTTAACAAGATGGATTCCGACAACGTCGATTTCCCCACACTCTTGCAAACCATCCAAGAACTCTTCGGCGCGGCCTGTGTGCCGTTGAACGTTCCGATTGGTCACGGCGGTGATTTCAAGGGCGTTGTCAGCACGTTGAAAGTGCCCGACGACACGTCCGGCGCTTTGGTCGATCCGGCCGAAATCAGCGAACCGTTGATAGAGTCCATCATCGAAGTCGACGAAGAGGTCATGGAACGCTACTTCGAAGGCCAACCGCCTACCGACGAAGAGTTGGCACGACTGATCGTCACGGCCGTGGCCGAAGGCAGCCTGGTTCCGATCGTGTGCTGCTCGGGCAAAAACGGCGCCGGGCTGGATGAACTGCTCGACGCCCTGGCCATGTGCAGTCTGCTGCCCACCAGCGTCACGCGAACGGCCAAAAACGCCGAGGGCGAAGAAGTCGAGCTCGTGGCCGATGCCGCTGGTCCTCTGGTTGCACAAGTTTTCAAAACCCGCATCGACCCCTTCGTACAGAAACTTAACTTCATTCGGATCTTTTCAGGTACGCTGGTCAAAGACACCACGATCGCCGTTGTGGGCGCCCGCAAAGGCGTGAAAATCGGCCCGCTGTTGGCCGTTCAGGCGAACGAAACCGAGCCGGTGGACGATGCCGGCCCCGGCAGTATCGTTGCCGTTGCAAAGATTGAGGAACTCGAGACGGGCTGTTGCCTGGGCGAGATGCCACTGCCCCCGATCCCATTCCCCACACCCATGGTCGGACTGGCCGTCACGCCCAAAAGTCGTAGCGACCAGACCAAACTATCCGGTGCACTGACGAAAATCTGCCAGGAAGATTCCACTTTCCTTCGCGAGTTGGACGTGCAAACCAAGGAAACGGTTGTCAGCGGCATGAGCGAGCTGCACTTGCAGATCATTCAAGAGCGTCTGAAACGACGTGAAAAAGTCGAGATCGACACGCGCGTGCCAAAGATCCCCTATCGCGAAACCATCCAGGCCAATGCCGATGGTATGTATCGCCACAAGAAGCAAACCGGCGGTTCCGGCCAGTTCGGCGAGGTTCACATTCGCATGTTCCCGCTGTCGAATGACGTGAACATCGAGGAATACGCCACCAAGGCAAACTTCCCCTCGCTCAAAACGCCCCACTACGATGAGGAGAACAACTTCCTCTGGCTAGACTCGATCGTGGGCGGAACCATTCCGGCCAACTATCTGCCGGCGGTGGAAAAAGGCTTCCGCGAACGCTTGGAGCAGGGCGTAATCGCCGGCTGCCGCGTACAGAATATTTGTGTCGAGGTGCATTTCGGCAAGCACCATCCCGTCGACAGTAACGAACAGGCGTTCAAGATGGCCGCCTCGATGGCATTCCGCAATGTCTTCCGAGAAGCCAAACCCTGTTTGCTTGAACCGATCGTGAAAATGGAAATTACCGTCCCCAGCGACAATGTCGGCGATATCAGCAGCGACATGTCGGGCCGCCGAGGCCGTGTGTTGGGCATGGACTCGGTCGGCGGCGGCATGCAGCTAGTAACCGTCGAGGTTCCGCTGGCCGAGGTCACCACCTACGCCCGCAGCCTCTCGAGTATCACCGGCGGTCAAGGCAGCTACACCATGGAGTTAAGCCACTACGACACCGTGCCCGGCAACGTGCAAAAGGAAATCACAGACAAAGCCGCCGCCCTCAAGGAGGAAGAAGAATCCTAAGGCCGCACCTCACAATCACCTTTTTTCGGCCCAAGAATACCAAAACCACGCGTGCCGCGATCCCGGCCCAGAAAGCATAATTAGGATCGCGCACCCGCCCTTGGCAAAGCCGGAATAAGGTGCTAAACTTATGAGTCTGGAATGCAAGCCGTTCCCCCGGGCAGCCCTTTCCTTGGACAGGTAGCTCAGTTGGTAGAGCACTGGACTGAAAATCCAGGTGTCGGCGGTTCAAGCCCGCCCCTGTCCACTTTTTCTAAGTCTTGATGCTAACTCACGTTAGATCCCGACAAACTTTGTCGGAGCAGGCTCAACTCAAACCGTTTATTCCGCCACCACTGGCGGAATAAAAATAGGAGCCTGCAACGAATGGCACTGCCGTCGTTTTTTTCTGGCTCGGCGCGTACCTGTCCTTGCTTCAGGGCGGCGGATTTATTAAATTGCCACACTGAGCTTGATTTGTGGCCCTCGTTTGGCCATTATCTTGTTAACCCTCGTTGGTCTGGCTGAGATTTCGACCAAGGAGGGTTTTTTCATGTCTACCATAACGCAGACTCCCAAAACGGCCAAGAACGATTTTCGTTCTATTACTGATGCTTTCATCGGGCAGACCGGCTTGCCGTTTGCCGACGTTTTGCCTGCCGAGCGGATTGCCGAAATCTTCGAGGAAGAAGATGCGATGTTCGGCGAGGATGCCATCTTTTCCACTCCCATTGTGCTCTGGACGTTTCTTGCACAAACGCTACGCGACCGCAAAATGGCTTCATGCCACGCGGCCGTGGAGGACATCATCGTCCACAAAATCCAATCTTGCTTGCAGCCGCCTTCCGGGGACACGGGCGACTACTGTCGCGCCCGCGCGAAACTCGACGAAAACGCATTGCGGCGGCTTGCCGTCGAAATGGCTGAAACATTGCAACAAAACGTCGATGCCAAACATCTCCGGAAAGGGCGGCACGCCAAGCTGGTCGACGGCTTTACTTTTACCATGCCGGATACCAAGGCGAACCAGGCCGAGTATCCCCATAACCCAGCGCAGAAAGCAGGCGTCGGCTTTCCGATCGCCCGAGCGTGCGTGGTTCTCTCGCTGGCGACCGCGTGCGTGCTGAACTTGAGTATCTGTCCCTATTCCGGCAAGAAAACGGGTGAAACGGCTCTGTTACGGCAGATGCTCGATTCGTTTAAGTCGGGCGACGTGGTTGTGTTCGACCGTTACTTTTGTTCCTATATGATGATCGCTCTGCTGTCCGCCCGCGGCGTGGATGTTTGCGTTAGACTGCACCAGAAGCGTCGTAGTGACTTTCAGCAAGGCACGCGGCTCGGCGAAAACGATCACATCATCACCTGGGAGCGTCCGATAAAACCGGAATGGATGGATACAGAAACATACAGCACGATTCCCAAGACGCTTCAGTTGCGAGAAATTCGATATCATGTGCAAGAGCCAAGCCGCGTTGACGAGCTCACTGTCGTGACGACGTTGTTGGACCCCCGTGAATATTCGACCGGCGACGTGGCCGAGTTGTTCGGGTTTCGCTGGAACTCGGAACTCGATATCCGCGATATCAAACAGACGTTGAATCTGGATCACGTCCGCTGCAAAAGTCCGGCCATGGTTCGACGCGAACTCTGGACGACGCTTCTGGCCTATAACCTGATCCGCCAAACGATCGTCGTCGCCGTGACAGTACACAATAAATCGCCTCGTCGCATCAGCTTCACCGGAGCCTGTCAGTCGATTCTGTCTTCGTGGATGCTGCTGTCAACAGGCTCATCTCGTGACGCCCAAGCGATGTGCACAGGCTTGCTTCGCCAAATCGCCTCCAACACAGTCGCCGACCGACCAGGCCGCATCGAACCAAGGGTGCTCAAACGCCGCCGACACCGATACCCACTAATGAAAAAGCCTAGAGATCATTTGAAACAGGAATTGCT
>CAZISU010000272.1:0-7186 GCA_964541935.1 uncultured Planctomycetaceae bacterium
GTAAGACCTTGGCGTTGGTGGGCTGACAATTGCGATTTGCGGCACTAGGCATCCGGCCCAATCGCTACCGGCCCAATCGCAACCGGTCCAATCGAGATCGGTCCAATCGAGATCGGCCCAATCGAGATGCCGCAAGCGGATTATCGGCCTTGCCATGCTCCTGACAGCCGTGCTTGTTCTGTTGCAAGAAAACGTTGCCACGGCTGCCATCACGCTCGAACAGCTTATACAGCAGCGCGAAACCGCCACGTATCGGCCACGTAACCTGATTTACAACAACGACGGCGCCGACGTCATCTATAGCGACGATCACACGCCCGCCGGACTGCTGGCCGTGCGCACCAACGGCGTGGCCGGCACACAAGTCGACACCATCAACTACTGCTCGCGCAGTTCCGGCTTCGGGCTTTTTACCCACAACACGCAAGTCGGCGAGATCTTTACCAGCACCGGCGGTCGCTATTACAACAACATGACGCAAGACCTCATCGACCAGGGCACCGACGTGGTGGATGTGATGGTCGATTTCGCCCACGACAATGACATCGAACTCTTCTGGTCGATGCGCATGAACGACACCCACGACGCGCACAGCGAATCGGCCATTTACGCTTTTCCGCAACTCAAGCTCGACCATCCCGAGTGGATGATGGGCTCCAACGGTGTTGCGCCGGCGTACGGCGCTTGGACGGCCATCGACTATGGCGTGCAAGAGGTCCGCGACCTGGCCTTGGCCTATTTCACCGAGGTCTGCCAGAACTACGATGTCGACGGCATCGAACTGGACTTCTTTCGCCACCCGTATTTCTTCCGTTCGCACACCACCGGCGGCACGGCCACCGACACCGACCGCGCGCAAATGACGCAACTGGTGCGCGACATTCGCACCATGACCGAACAGGTGGGAATGCAACGCGAGAAGCCCATACTCGTGTCCATACGCGTACCAGACTCGATGGAATTGGCTTCGGATATCGGCTTGGACGTCAACCAGTGGCTCACGGAGGATCTGGTCGACACGATGAGCGTGAGTGGTTATTTTCGGGCCGAGCACTGGCAAGAAAGCGTCGCCCTGGGACACCAATACGACGTGCCCGTCTACGCCTGCCTGAGCGATTCGCGCATGGGCGGCAGTGCGGGAACGCTACGCAAATCGAAAGAAAGCTATTGGGCCCGTGCCTCTGGAGCCTGGCAAGAGGGCGTCGACGGCATCTATATGTTCAACTACTTTAGCGACAGCAGCGAACTTTGGGACGTTGTCGGTAGTCCGGATACATTGGCGGGAAAGACCAAGGTCTATACGACCGGCGCTCGCGGTGTGGAAAGTATGACTTCGGCCCTCAGCGGCGGGATTGGATATCTTGAGCGAGAAGTGGTTTCGCCCGAACGAACTGCGTCACTGGCGCCCGGCCAAGCACGCACGTATAAGCTCAGCGTGGGCGACAATTTCAGCGAACCGGGTCTGGACGGGCGAGTTCGGCTGCGTCTGCAAATGGCCAACCTGAGCGACGTCGGCGACATGCAGGTTCGCATCAATAACCAGATTCTCAGTGGCGGGACCGTTTCGGGCGGGTTTGTCGATTACCTCATCGACCCGACATTGGTAAACCAGGGTTGGAACGATTTCATGCTGGGGCTGAATCCATCCACCGCGCAATCGGCCACGATCCAGGACTTGCAACTTTGGGTGACATACCGGCCCGATACGCCCCCCGATCCGATCGTCTGGGAAACGTTCGTGGTGGGTAATCCGGCCGATGCAAGCCTGGGAGAATATTCGCAGGGCAACCTCGTTGGCGCCGCGCCGACTTTGGGTTTATTCAACGGCCCCTGGGCAAAAGCTTCCGGCACGGTAGACGGCGTTTTTCAGGTGGTTGCAAGCGGTTTGACTCACGAGAATGTCGAAGCCGAAGGTGGAGCGGTCAAGTTTCAGCACAACGCTACGTTGGCCGAAACACACAGCGTCAAACGAGAATTCTCGCAAGATGCACTCAGCAATGACGACGATGTCATTTACGTTACCGGTATGATGTCGTTCGACGAAAACTTCAATACGTCCTTTGGCTCGCAGGCCCTGACCGGGTTGCTTAACGCCGAGGAAGGCGACCCGGATGTGCCGTGGACGATCGGTCTGCAATGGGGATTCCAGGGCAACGGAGCCGGCGGAGTCGACGCGGTCTTGCGGGCACGAGACAACAACAGCCCGGACTACTCGGTCGAGACCGTGGTGCTGGCCTCGAACATTGATCCCGGCACGCACCTGTTCGCAATGAAGGTGCAGATCGATCCTGGTGGTGATGCCAGCGACCAGATTTCCGTCTGGCTCGATCCGGCCGATGTATGGTCGGAGCTCGAGGCCGGCAGCCCCACGCTAAGCGATACGTTCGCGTGCTGGCTCATACCCTACACCGACCCAGACCGCCCGGTCGATACACTGTTGTTTAGTGTGACCGCCGCGGGGGCCGACGCCGCGGTGATGTTCGACGAGATTCGACTGGGGCGCGCGTGGTCCGATCTGTTCCTCAGCCCCGAAGCAGTGCCCACAATTCCTGGCGACGCTAACAGCGATGGCGTGGTCGACGCAGCCGATGCCGCTGCACTGGCCGCCAATTGGCAGACAACCACGGGGGCCACCTGGGCCCAAGGCGATTTCACTGGCGATGGCCGCGTGGACGAAGCGGACGCAACGCTACTGGCCGCGAACTGGCAACAAACCGTCGGCGGGGCATCCGCCACGGTCCCCGAGCCGTCGATGCTTGTGCTGCTGGCCTTATCGTCGATTGGGCTGTTGCTGGGGCGCCAACATCGCGTTTAGCCCGGATTATTTATGAACCGGTGTGCAATATATGAGGAGCTTTTCCCTAAATATAGACAACATATCCTTGACAAGAGAATCTGTACCGTTAAAATCAATCGTAGGAAATTTCCTATGTCCTGTCTTTGACGGGTATTTTTTTTGCTGGCTACAAAGTGTATACCTTAGTATAACCCCTGTCGGAGCAAGAAGTTACACCAGGAGGCGCAAGTCGCGCCAGGCAAACAACTAACTGTGTTTACTGCTTCAATTTATTAGCTGAAAGGTTTAGTAACATGAGCCGGATGTGCAATTTACTGAAAATTCTCCTCGCTCTTGCCGTAATGACGGTGTGCGCCGACGCAGGCCAGGCCGCCGAATTGGCCGCAGACGCGTTTATCGTGGGCCCCACGCCGGGTGATGGCCAGTACACACTCGGGGATGTGGTTCTTCAGAATCCCACCGTATCGACTTTCAACGCCGCTTGGGCCGATGGATTGACAAGCTCGGTGCCCGGCGCGTTCGACGTCGTTGCGAGCGGGCTGACCTGGGCCGACGTGGCAACGGCCGGTGGAGCCATCCAGTTTCAAAACGCCGCGAGCCTATCCAGCACCCAGAGCGTGGTCCGCGATTTTAACAACGCGGCCACGTATGTCGACGGTGTCTATTACATGTCGAGCCTGATGTCCTTCGACGAGAATTTTTCGACCGCCGCGGGTTCCAGTGCCTTGACCGGCATGCTCAACGCCGAGGAAGGCGACTCGAGCGTGCCGTGGGTGATCGGCTCGCAGTGGGGATTCCAGGGCAATGGCGCCGGGGGCGTCGATGCCGTATTCCGCGGACGAGCCAACGTCTATCCCACTTTTCCGGTCGAGGCCACGGTCGCAGCTTCAAACCTCACGGCGGGCAAACACTTGTTCGTCGTCAAAGTTGAATCCGACTACACGGGAGGAAGTCAAGACCGTATCTCCGTTTGGATCGATCCGAGCGAAGTTTTCTCGGAAACCACGGCCGGAGCACCAAACTTGGTTGTGGATTATGCAAACTGGCTCGACCCGACCGAAGACCGACGAACGGTCAATGCCGCGATCCTCAACGCCACGGATGTCGGCGCCGACGCGGTCGTCACCTACGACGAGATCCGCTTCGGTGAATCTTGGGAAGATGCAACGCCCAGCAGCACGGTTGTTAGCCTTCGTGAAGGCGTTGACGGCTACGAGCATGTTGGAGCGGAAGTTCGTTCGCTGCTCGACGGCGGCAATCGCAATCTGGGAGACGATTATCCCGAAATGCTTGTCGGCAACCAATCCCCAGGCAGCGGAATCTTCCGCGGTCTTATGGCTTTCGGGACCGAAGGAATTGCCGATGGCTCGATTGTGACGGACGTTGAGCTGACTTTGACCGTCAAACGGACCAATCTGGCCTCGGGCGTTGGTGCAATAGAACTGCGTCAGAACGATCCATCCGTTGACATGGTCGAGAGTGAGGTAACATGGAACAGGATCAAATCCGGGACCGCTTGGACGGAAGGCGGTGGAGATCCGCTGGAAACAGTCTTGAGTACTGTCCCCGGCCCAGTCACCGGTAGTGATGGCGAGCGTGTAACCTTCCAGGCCACGCCTGAGTTGCTTGCCGCCGTGCAGGCCGCCGTCGATGGCGACGATCTTTTGGAATTGGTGATGATGTCGCCCGAAACTGAGCTGGTAATGGGCGCGACAAACTTTGTCGGCTTCTGGTCGGACGACGCGGATAATCTCAATTATCGGCCGCTCTTGCGTATTCAGGTGACAGCCGTCCCCGAGCCGGCTACCCTAGCATTGATGCTTGGTTTGATCGGCGGATTACTTGCTTTTTACAGGCGTCGCGGACGTTAAAAACGTAAACGCAAAAACGTGGCCGGAACACGAGAAGAGGCGCGATTTTACGGCAACCGAACCATTTGGCCGGTTCTCAAGTGAGTTGCCGTGTTAGTCCAATTCATCACAGTAAAGGAAAAATGAGATGTTTTGCAAATCCAAACTTTGGATCTGTCTGGTCGCGTTGGCCATGGCCATATCATGTGGATCTATCGCCTCGGCCGACGAGATCGCGGCCGACTCGTTCCTGATCGGTTCGGACCCCAGCGGCGGCGAGTATTCCACGGGTGACCTGGTTCCGCAGAATCCCACGCTATCGACCTTCAATTCAGCCTGGGTCGACGGTCTGACCACGACCACGACCGGCACCTTCGACGCGCTGAGCACGGGGCTCTTCTGGCCCGACCTGCCCAACCTCGGCGGCGGCTCGGTGCAGTTCGAAAACGCTGCCTCGATTGCCACCACGCAAAGCGTCGTTCGCGGGTTCGACAATCCTGTGGGATATTCCAACGGCGACTATTACATTGCCGGCTTGATGTCTTTCGACGAGAATTTCTCCACCGCCGCTACCTCCGTAGCCTTGACCGGGTTGCTCAACGCCGAAGAAGGCGATGCAAGCGTACCCTGGGTGATCGGTGCCCAATGGGGTTTCCAAGGCAATGGCGCCGGCGGTGTTGATGCCGTCTTCCGTGGACGCAGAATCGTTGACGCCCCGAATAACATTCACGAGGCCGCCACCGACGTTGTAGCCTCGAATCTCTCGCCCGGCACCCATCTATTTGTTATTAAGGTTAATTCGGATTATATTCCGACGGGGAGTACGGACAAAGTTTACGTTTGGATCGATCCCGACGTGGCTAACTCGGAACAATCCAACACCGATCCGGACCTTATAGGCAGCTATACCAACTGGCTCGATCCCACCGCGCCCGAGCGCACGGTTAAAACCATGGTCCTCAACGCCACCGATGTCGGTGACGAAGCGGTTGTGGGCTACGACGAAGTTCGTATAGGCGAAACGTGGGATGGCGTGATAGCCGATCCCGCCAACTATCCCGATGCTATTCTTCGCGAAGGGACTGCCGAATATGAGCATCTCGGCGCGGAAGTCCGCTCGCTTCTCGACAGCGGGAATCGCAAGCTGGGCGAGGACTATCCGGAAATTATCGTCGGCAACGAATCGCCTGGCAGCGGAAACTTCCGCGGTCTCTTGGCTTTCGGAACCGAAGGTATCCCCGCTGGTTCGACTGTGACCGATGTCGAGTTGACCATGACCGTCAAACGAACGTCTTATATTACAGGCGTCGACGGTGTCGAACTTCGTTTGACCGATCCTTCCGAGGCCATGGTTGAAAGCGAAGTGACCTGGAACGATATCAATATCCTTACGCAATGGACTGAAGGCGGCGGCGACCCGACCGAAACCGTGCTCAGTTCGATTCCCGCCATCGCCGAAGGATATGACGGCCGGCCGGTGACCTTCAGCGCCACGCCCGAGTTCCTCGCGGCCGCACAAGCTGCCGTCGACGGCGACGATTTGCTGGAAATGGTGATGCTGTCGCCAGCGGCGGAACTGATTATGGGCGGAGAGCGGAATTTCGTGGGCTTTTGGTCCGACGATGCGACGGTGCCGAACTATCGCCCCTTGCTGCGGATTGTGTATACCGAAGGGGAGAAGCTGCCCGGCGACGCCAATCTCGACGGCGTGGTCGATGACCTCGACGCCGCGGCTCTGGCCGACAACTGGCAAACCGCCAGCGGCGCGACCTGGGCCATGGGCGATTTCAACGACGACGGCGCGGTCGACGACATCGACGCTACCATACTAGCCACCAACTGGCAGACGTCGGGCGGCGGTGCCTCGGTGCCCGAACCCTCGACGTTCGCATTGCTTGGTCTGCTGAGCATGGCGACGGTTTTGCTGCGTCGACGAGCCCGCTGATAACAGGCTGGGAATGTAAAAAATAAAACCGGCGAGGTCGCTTTGGCCTCGCCGGTTTTCTTCTATCAGTTGTCATCTATCAGATGTCGTCCCACTGCTCGGAATCCCAGCGTGGTCGCCCTCGACGACGTCCTTCTCCGCGGCCGTCGGCTTCAGGACCACGTGGTGGGCCATCTTGACGGTCACGCATTTCGGGACCACGGGGGCCACGTCGTTCGCCACGCATCTCGGGACCACGGGGGCCGCGTCGTTCGCCACGCATCTCGGGACCACGGGGGCCGCGTCGTTCGCCACGCATCTCGGGACCACGGGGGCCACGTCGCTCGCCACGCATCTCGGGACCGCGGGGGCCGCGACGTTCACCACGCATCTCTGGACCACGGGGGCCACGTCGCTCGCCACGCATTTCAGGGGCACGTGGGCCACGTCGCTCGCCACGCATCTCGGGACCACGGGGTCCACGACGTTCGCCACGCATTTCTGGACCACGGGGACCACGTCGTTCGCCACGCATTTCTGGACCACGGGGACCACGTCGTTCGCCACGCATTTCAGGGGCACGTGGGCCACGTCGCTCGCCACGCATCTCGGGAC
>CAZISU010000273.1:0-7182 GCA_964541935.1 uncultured Planctomycetaceae bacterium
TACAATATCTGCCGCGACATGCTCTGGCCTCAGAGCTTCTGGGCAGCCATTGCCAAGCATCTCCGTGTCGATAGGCCCAGGGCAGTAGGTCGTCACACGGATTCCTTTATCGCGGAGCTCTTGCGACAACGAGCGCCCCAGCCCCAGCAACGCGTGCTTGCTGGCGACGTAGGGAGCCGCCCCACCGATGCGCCGAAAAACCACGTCAGAGGCAATGTTGATGATCAGTCCGCACCCCTTCGGAAGCATTTTCTTGACCGTCTCCCTCATCAGAACAAAGGGGGCAATTGTGTTGACCTCCAGAATATGCCGAAGGTTCTCCGTCTCTGTTTCGACAAACGGCCGGGAACTGGCGATTCCTGCATTGTTGACCAGGATGTCAATGCTCTCAATCGACGCAACAAAGGAGACAACACTGGCCTCATCCGTGACCTCGAGACGGTGCATTTTGAATTTACCGCCGGTCGCCTGGAGACAGGCCTCGGTTTCCGCCATTGTCCCTGAGTCCCGGCCGGTGGCATGAACGAACGCACCCTGTTCAAGGAAGGCTGCGGCAATTGCCCTGCCCAATCCGCGACTGGCACCGGTCACAATAGCTGTTTTCCCTTGCAGGGGCATTTCATGGTCCTCCAAGATTCTTCCATCGCCTTGATATCTCATCGGGCTCCAATGCCCTGTAATTTCATCAGTCGTCATGCAAATACATCCGGGTGCAAAACCTTATCGATTTTTGCATAGAGCAGCCCACGTCTTTTTTATTGCTAATTCCTCTACGATTCCAGTCGGAAAACACCAACGTCTTCCGGGCCGACCTCGACGCTTAGTCGGCCGTCTTCGATTTGTCGCGTCTGGCCCGTCCTTACACATACCGCGTGAGTGTAATTTTTCGGCACGTCGATCAATTCCTCGACGGACTCTTGCGGCTCCTCGTTAAAGACCATCAGCATCGCAGCGCTGTCGCCGGTCAATAGTCGCGGACGTAGCTTTTGGCCGCGAATGGTCGGCGTGGCATGATCCGCCAGAATTCGGCGCACAACATCGTGCCCGCCCGGCGAGTTCTTCTCCAAGGCCAGCCCCATGTAGGTGCCGAAATAATATACGTGTCCCTCGCCATAACGATGATGGGCCCCCAGCGTCATATCGCCGTATTTGCCGATGGCTTCGCCGCCTTCGAGCGAAAGCGGCACCACGAACTCCTCGGCCGCGACGCCGGCGGCCAGCGGTTGCGTGAATTTGATGATGGGGCTTTTATGCACGGGATCGATGGACGGTTCGTGCGAGCGATGGTCCTTGCCTACGCTACCGTCGGCGCTGGGCACGTCCACAGCATCGTCTTTGGGATATGTGGCCAACATCTCTTCTTCGACCAGCCCTGCCGCTTCGGCCAGCTTGCCGGCGGGTAATTTCGGACGCAGCCAGCCGCGTGAGTCGAACATGCCGGCCCGCGCGTCGGCGATCAATGTCCCGCCGCGGCGAACGTATGCGGCGATATGCTCGACCGACTCGTCGCTCATAAGCAACCCCATCGGTACGATCAAAATTGGTTCGTCGATCTTATCCAACTGGCCCGGCGTAATAAAGCGGGCATTTAAGTCGGTGTGCCAGATGGCCCGATAGTAGCCAACGTGCGATTTACCGTACAAATCATCGCTTAATTCCATGGCGAACAGCAGCGATGAAATGTCGGCGTCGTTGAGCACAGCCACCTGAGTGGGGATTTCGGCCGCAAGCAGAACGTCCTGATGTTTGCGCAAATCGGCGGCCACGTCGCGTATGGCCAAGCTGCGGTGCGTGTGCGAGCCATCGGCCCGCATCATGCCGTAGCCGCCCGTTTCATGTCCGGTACGTTCGGTCAAATAGCACCAGTGAACCGTGCCCTGCGAGCCCAAGGCGGCGGCCAGCCAGTTCCAAACGTGGTAATCCTTGGCCCGGGGCATACGGCTCTTGCGGAAACCGCGGATGTTCGACGCTCCGCCCGGCATCTCGCTGACCCAAAAGGGCTTGCCACCCGCCGAGGAGCGAGTGACTTCGATAACCTGTGCGCAAGTCGCCAAGTCCCAGGAAAACGCCTGCGGCGCGAAGCTCGTGCCCCACATGTCCACAGGCTCGGCGAATCGCCAATTGTCGATACAGGCGTTGGCTCGCGGCAACACCGGCGGCGTGGCCCCGCTGTGGCTGACAACCAGTCGATCGGGATCCTCCTCCTTGATGACTCGCACCCGCCAACGCATGTTCTCTTGCAATTCATCCAGCCAAAAACGTAGCCAATCCAGCCAGTCGGAATAGTTACCCTGCAGGATGGGAGGATTTACTTGTCGGAACGAAGTATAAGCGCGGGCCCAGGTATCGTTGAGCGTGTGGATAGTTCCATAGCGACGTTCGAGCCAATCGCGGAAGGCGGCACGCGAGGCCTCGCAATAGCAGAAGAGGCGGTCGCCCATGTTTCCCCAAGGGTTGTTGCACCAGCACGGCTCCAAATGCGGCTCGTTCCAACAGTCGTAGAGTGAGAGGCTATCGCGATTCTTGAACTGCCGGACTATCTCCCGATAGTACCGCTCGCCATGCTCGACCACAGGCGAGTTATGGAAGCAAAGCCCCGGGTGCCCCCCCCCGGGGGTAGCCTCCTGCGAGCCGAGCTCGATGGCGCGGCCGTTGGCGTTGACGTATCGCGCTTGGGGATACTGCTCTTCCAGCCAGTAGGGCGCGCTTTCCAGGCTCATTTCAATAAGCACCGCCAGACCGACCTCTTCACAAATATCAAGAATCTCGTGGACCTCATCGAAATCGAAGGCCTCGGGTCGGCGGTGGTGCCAATTCCATTGCAAGCGACAACGGATCAAGTCGAATCCCAGCTCATTTCTGATAGTTTGCAAATGCCGCCTGTGCTGATCGCGGGGCGGATTCGGCGGACGCCAATAGTGAGTTCCGTATATAAATGCTTTATCGGGCCTTTTCATAACGGTTAAACTCCGGCTAGCTTGCCCATGTAAGTTCAAGTTAATTCACAAAAAGCAGTTGTCTAAATACCACCTTCGTATTACTGGCGTTCACCACAGGTGCTACGCATCGCCCACTAAAGAGATCCCCAAGCGATAAAAGTCCATCATAACAAGCTAATCCCCGTTTAACATAGCTCTTTCGGTGGTGTTTCACGTTTATTTAGCAAATAATCAAGTTGAAAGCTTGACAGAACAAATTGAATTCACTAGAATCAGCTTGAAGTTATTGAATTACGACCTGACTCCTCTGGCAGGTATATGCGTTTTGCGCCGGCGGGCAGGCGGTGAACTAACGGAACTTATCGGCTATTTCAAGCGAAATCAAAATGTCTTCTACCTTCGAAACATCTCGCGTTCACCGCCTGGCAAAAAAACTCGAAGAAGATATTCAATCGCGGGGCCTCACGGCGGGCGACCGGTATCTGACCGCAACGCAAGCAGCCGACGAATTCGACGTCAGCATTTCCACGGCACATCGGGCCTTAAAGATGTTGGCCGATTCCGAGATGCTCTTGCGGCGTCGCAATCACGGCACATTTGTCGGTTCGCAGGGAACCAAGGGAAACAAGTGCGTGGTCGAAACTATCCAATATCTGGAACCGGCCGAAATAGATGCGCGAGACGACAACTATTCCTGCTGGATCAAATCGCTGAGGCAACACTTCCCCCACGCTTCGGTGCAATTCAATTGCGTGCCCAGCGAAAACGCCGTCGAATATGCCGCGGAGTTGATCCGCTCGGCAAAAACGTCTGGAAAACTACTGGGCATCGTGGCCAATAGTTGCCCAAACATTTATTCGCTCTTGGGCAATTCGAACATACCGACGGTCGTGTACGGTTCGCTACGGCACGACGATCCGTTGCTTGCTTCGCTGGACATCGACAATCACGAATCGGGCCGCCTGCTGGCCCGTCATTTGGCCGAGCGCGGTCACCGCCGCATCACCGTTTTCGCCCACGACCACGACAGGCCCGGCACCCACGAACTGCTGGACGGCGTAGCCGAGGGCATAACCGAAGCCGGACTACCGGCAAACGCGCTGATGGTGCGGTTCTTTTCCTATAACTTCGACGCCTTCGCTGCCTCGGCTAAGGCCGCGATCGATACCGAAAACCGTCCCACCGCCGCAATCACTTACGGTATACATCGTGCCAGAAGGATTTCCCAAGCAGCGAAGGAACTTGGACTATCGGTTCCAAACGACTTCGAGGTCGCGTTTTGCGGAGAACCCTCTACGGGAAAAGGTGCCGAACTGTACACCCGCGCGGCTAGCGGGATGACCGACGACGAGCGTGTTGTGACCGTCGCTAAAATGCTCAAGAACCTTACCGACGGTAGTAGTCCGGAAAAATCCCACGTTGTTATTCCAGTCAAGCTTCTCGAGGCACAGCGGAACTAGACACCAAATACAAAACTGGAGATTTTGTCGTGCAATACAGTATTCGCTCGAAACGCGAAACGCGTCACTTGGCTTTCACACTGGTCGAACTGTTGGTTGTAATCGCCATCATCGGCATCCTTATCGCCCTATTATTGCCGGCCGTGCAAGCAGCCCGCGAGGCGGCCCGACGGATCCAGTGTAGCAACAATGCCAAGCAAATCGCGCTGGCACTACATAATTACAACGCGGCCCACAATGTCTTTCCGGCCTCGGGCTTAACCTCGGTCGGCGGCGATTGTCCCGCTAAGGGACCGGAAATTACCGTGGGATGTTCGTGGTCGATTGCCATCCTGCCATACATGGAACAAATCGCCCGTTACGAGCAGTTCGACTTCGGCCAAGGCTTCGCGTGTTTACACATGAACGGCGGTCATGCCCAAGTCGTATACAACCGCGACTTGCAGTTCACCAACAACTCGGCCTTCCAGTGCCCATCCGATCCGAATTCAACCCCACAGGCATGCAATTCGAATTATTTCGCCTGCGCGGGCGGTGGCTTGGATAGCGAAACCAGTTGCCTTTCGGCTGCGGGAACTTACATCCGCTACATGTACAACGGCGTGATCTATGCCAATTCTCGCACCAAAATGGCCGATATCAGAGACGGCTCCAGCAAGACGTATTTGATCGGTGAAAGCAAGTATTGCCATACAGAGGCCGGATGCGTCGGACTCTACGGCTCCGCCGCACCCGGGCACTGGTGGTCTTGGGCTTCGGGCGCTGGGCTGCACGACACGGGCAATTATCCCAACATGGGAACCACGGCCTCGGCAATCGATCCGATCAACAATTCCATCGTGGATGCTACTGAATTCAACGGTACTTTCGACCCGGGAAAGTCGTTGAGCTACGGCACGGCCGTACGGACGTTCAGCAGCGCTCACCCGGGCGGATGCCACATGGTAATGGCCGACGCTTCGGTGCATTTTGTCAGCGAGAACATCGACCTCACAATCCACCAGGACATGGGCGACCGTCACGACTCGATGCCCGCCGGCTTGGGTGTTACGAGCGAACAATAAAGGAGCATCGAGTTGAACGTAACAATCGCAAAAAACAAGAATGCGGTATTGCCGCTTGTCGTTTTATCGCTGGGCCTTGGCCTAATTCTGGCCGGTTGCGGCGGCGAGAGCGGCCCGCCTCGTTACGAGATCAGCGGGAAAGCCACCTTCGGCGGCCAGCCTATTCCGGCAGGCAGCATTCTGTTTATTCCGGACGTCAAGAGCAAAAACAAAGGCCCGCGAGGAGTCGCTACGATCAAGGACGGCCAATACCGAACCGTGGTCGAGCAAGGCGCCGTGGCCGGCCCACAACTCGTGCAAATAGCCGGCTATAACGGCATTGTCCCACCGGGATGGAGCGGATCGCGGCACGGGGCGGCCATATTCCCGATGTACACGATGAACGTCGAGCTACCGGCCGAAACGACCAGCATCGACTTCAACGTGCCGGCAAGACGTTAGGCGTCTTATACGACTTGAAGTTCACCAAAAGGAACGAGAGAAAGCGGCTGCAAGAGATCAGCAGGCAGAGGTAAAACCGAGAAGAGCAACCGGTATTCGGATCCTGTTACAAGTTTCTAGCGTGCAAGCTCACAGTTATTTTTTAGGAGGACGACTATGAAGAAGTCAATCGTGATTATTATGGCCGTGGCAATGCTGACATTTGCCGGCTCGGCCCAGGCGTTGGTGGAGTATACCGCCAACTTCGACACCGACCTGGAGGGGTGGTATTTTGACGGCACCTCCGCATGGGTCGATAGTGGTGGCCAAAGCGGAGGCTACGCCACCAACACTCGCAATGGAGCCATCTTTGGGTGGGTTTGCCCGACCCCGGGCAGCATCGTCAATAGCTTCGATAGTCCCGGCACTGACTGGAACGCCAATTTTACGGTCGATTCCGAGACCCGAATCACGTTCGAATATTATCTCTTGCCCAACGCAACCGTGGCGAACATGGACGTCCAGTTGTACAGCACCTCAACTGCCGTGTGGAGACTCGCGTTTCCTGATTATGGCGATGCTGATGTCGGTACGTGGCAAAAGATTTCGTACACGCTCGACACGGATTGGACCGACGAGGAAGCGATTGCCGAGGGCTGGTTCCGGACGGGAGAAGGAGACACATCATTTGCAGACACGGTCCGAGACGTCAGGTGGATGAGCGTTATCAATGGCAATTCTGCCAGTGTGATTGGAGTGGACACTTTCTCTGCCAGAACCTGGTCACCGCCCGTCACCCCCGACGACATTCCCGGTGACGCCAACCTCGATGGCGTTGTCAACGACGCGGACGCCTCGACAATGGCGTCCAATTGGCTGCAATCAGGCAAGGTCTGGGCCGACGGCGATTTCAACTCAGACGGCATCGTCGATGATCTCGATGCCACAATACTCGCAACCAACTGGCAAGTCCCCGCGGCCGGCTCCGCCGTGCCCGAACCGAGCATGATCGGCCTGTTGCTGGCGGCCCTGACTTCGCTACTGGTAGTAAGATCGAAACGCCGTTAACTGTGTAGGGTGCGTGCGTGCACGCACCACAAAAGCAACCTCAAGATGAAACTCCCTGTGGGGCCGGAACAACCGAAGAGAGCACAACGAAGAGTTTATATTTTTTGTCCCTGTCAGTATTTGACACCATAGTTTCGAAGGAGTATCTGTAATGAGAAAAGTCATCGTGGTCCTTGCGGCCGTAATGTGTTTAGCAGCCATATCCTCGTCGCATGCCGAGACATATACGAC
>CAZISU010000274.1:0-7131 GCA_964541935.1 uncultured Planctomycetaceae bacterium
TCATGCTCAACAACACGGTTGGGGCACTCCTTGCGATTTCGATAGGTGTTTCGGCAACGGACTGGCCGTCGACGTAGAGTATTACGCTGCCGTTGCGGTCGACTGTGCCGACAAAATGGTGCAATCGGCCGTCATCGTAGGCCAAGGGACTGCGGATGCTGGTGGAAGTCGCACCGTAGTCCAAAATCATGCGGACAGCGCCGTCGCTTTCGTACCGCATCCAATAAGACCCGTTGCTATCGCCTTTGTTAACGATAGTGGTCCAAGTGGCTGCAGGATCACTTAGTCCACTGGGGCGGTTGGCCCAGGCTTCGATGGTGAAGTCGGTTGTTTTTCCGAAGTTTAAATCGGCCGCGTCGGCAACCGTAATCACGGCATCCGATGTGCCATCGAAGGTTGCCGCCTGGCTGGGATCGGTGATTCCGCCGGGTTGCGCGAAGGCTACGCCGCTTCCGGCCACGCCGTCGTGGCTGCTGGCCGAGTCGGTGGCGTCGTCCATCCGCCACCAGGCGATGGGATTGTTGGCGCCGATAGCGTCGGTGTAGTCGCTGGCCAGGGCCGGGGCGATTGCGAACGTGCAGATTGCCAGTCCTATTATGATTAATATCGCCGTGTTATGAATCTTTTTGGTCATTGATTGGACTCCTTGTACCCCGGGATTTTTTAGATTGTGAAAAGATGTGTGAGGATAAAAACTCACTTGCCCCGTCCCAACTGACAGGGCAAGTGAGCTAGGGGCCTACTTTCTGTTCCGACCCAACGCCAGTAATGCAAATACGCCGGCAAACAGCAATATCAGGCTGCTGGGTTCCGGTACGCTTCCGGCTTCGTAGTGGGCCAATACGTCGGCAGCCGAAAGAACCGAGTCGTAAAGCGCAACTTCGTCCAGCAGACCGTTCATGGGGTGGCTGGTGCCCATCTTTCCGATTTGCAGATCCATTCCCGGCGAGGAAACGTCGCTTTCAAGCAGATCCTTTTGGGCAACGAGTTCGCCGTCGACATATAGCTGAAGTGCCGTATCGCGATCGGCCACTGCAACCACGTGGTGCCACTGGTCATCGTCGTAAGCATCGGCGGATCGAACGGCACTGGAGGTCGAACCATAGTCCAAGAGCAAACGGATAGTTCCGTCACTTTCGAAGCGTAGCCAGTATGAGGCGGCCGAGTCACCTTTATTGGTGATGGGGGTGAAACCGCCTGAGTGTTTCACCCAGGTTTCGATAGTGAAGTCCTCATCGGTGCCGAAGTTCAGGTCCGCGGCGTCATCGATTGCAATCTCGGAGATGTTATCGAAGGCGGCGGCCATGCTTGTGTCGCCCGCAATCGCGCCGGGTTGGTCGAAGGTGATACCCGATCCGGCGGCGCCCGTATGAGTGCCCATCTCGTCGGACGCATCATCCATTCTCCACCATCCGACGGGTGCGTCGGCGGTAACGGTCGCACTGTACGACCCGCTCACGGCGCCGCTGCCGAGATCGTAGTGGGTCTTAACTTGTCCGGCGCTGAGCGCGTCACCGTAAACGGCAAATTCGTCCATCAGGCTGTCATATCGATGGGTTGTGCCCATGCCGCCGATTTGCATCGGCATGGTTGGCGAAGAAATATTGCCACCCTCCACGGCGATTTCGATGGGCGTTTCGGCAACGGGCTGGCCGTCTACGTAGAGGATTGCGCTGCCGTTGCGGTCGACTGTGCCGACAAAATGATGCAACTGTCCGTCGTCGTAGGGCAAGGGGCTGATCACCGAGGTGGAAGTCGCACCGTAGTCCAAAATCATGCGGACTTTGCCGTCACTTTCGTATCGCATCCAGAACGAGCCGTTGGTATCGCCCTTGTTTACAATGGCGGTCCACTGGCTGGATAGGCCGCTAGGGCGGTTGGCCCAGGCTTCTACTGAAAAGTCGGTGGTTTTGCCGAAGTTCAGATTGGCAGCGTCGGCGACCGTAATCACGGCATCCGAACTGCGGTCGAAGGCGGCCGCTTGGCTGCTTGGGTCGGCGATTCCGCCGGGTTGTCCGAAAGCCACGCCCGCGCCGGCCAGGCCATCGTGGCTGTTGGCCGAGTCTGTCGCGTCGTCCATCCGCCACCAGGCGATTGGATTGTTAGCACCTACAGAGTCGGCGTAAGGCGACTGGGCCGTGGCCGTGGTCGAGATTACCGCGGCCAAAATGACAGCGACCAACATTGTGGTTAACGTTGAAGTGATTTTCCCGTTGCTCATGCTTGTAGCTCCGCACTAAAAGTAAAAAATTGTAAATGCCAAAGTGGCTACATGCGTCTCAAGCTCGTTCCTGTATCATCTAAAATAGCTAGCCTCACCTGCTGTCTTGGTCCTCTGCTACCTAACACCTGTGTATCTAGTGCCCGCCTATCTAATTACCGTGCGGCCCGTGAAGATAAGAGTTTGTGCCGCCCATGTGGTTGCGGTTGTGGGCCGCGAGGGCCAACTCCAACCCTGAGCGAATATGCTCGATCATTACTGCTCGGGTGGCGTCGCCGTCGCCTTTTTTGAGGGCCTCAAGGATGCGGCGATGCTCGTCTAGTGTGCGTTTGATTTGCTCGCGTGGTTCCGAGGAAAAGCGATGCCCGACGATACCGGTCATTTGCCCTAGACCGCCGAGCATGGCTGTAAGTGATGTACGCAGCCCTTCGACCGTATTGAGCAGGCGTCGGTTGCCGGCCGCGCGGAGTAGTGCCATGTGGAAGGCCGAGTCGGCCGCCTGCCATGCATCCGACAGATCGCTAAGGACAGTGCCCTGGGCGGCGGCTTCGATTTGCTCGTAGATGTCGGTCATCAAGACGCAGCTATCGGACATTTCCGCGATCATGTTCGTTGTGGGGTTCTCGCAGACCCTTGAAGCGGCTTCCGATTCCAGGATCTCGCGAAGTTCGTAAATTTCGCGAATCTCCTGGATGTTCAGCGTGGGGACAAATACCCCCAGCCCCTGGCGGTATTCGAGCAGTCCTTCGCTCACAAGGCGGTTTAACGCCTCTCGCACGGGGGTAAAGCTAACACCCACCTCTTTGGCGACACCACGATTGCTAAGTCGGCTGCCGGGCATAAGCTCCCCGCCAGCCAGCTTGCCGTGTATATGGCGATATGCCTTTTGTGTCAGATTATCGCTCACGAGGCCTCCTTTTCGGTCTGCAATAGATTGTTCACGCACACTCACAGCAGTGAGCGAACTGTGAACTAGCACTGCTATAGCACTGTTGTTAGTTTATCAACTCGGGTAATTCTGTCAACTGTTATATTTGGGTTTTTTAGCTGCTTGTTGTGCCTGTTGGCGTTTCGGCCAAACCTTTGGGCGGCGAATGCCGATGAAGCCCTACCTACCATGATTTGACTTCTCGTCAGAGGTGATGCTTTTAGGCGAAAAGTGAAATGCCATGGCAGATAGGCGGAATTTCGTGTGTCCAAATTTTGCACGGCATGTTTTTCACTAAATGACGACTCTTGCAAAGGGTGGTTGTGCTTCAAGTTGCGGTTATGACAAGACTTGAGGCGAATTATCGTGAGAAATAGGACGTGTAATTTTGACTGCGGTGGTTCGGTCGGTTGAGGAATTTCCGGTTTTTTGCCTGAGGGCCGTTGACATGCGACGGACTTGGGTTTAGTATCTGGAGTTTCCCACCTTACGGGTCCTGGCTCAGTGGTCATGGCAATGTGTGGTGGATTGTTGTTTGGCAAGTTGGAATTGGAAAGCCGGGAGGAACCCCCGTGGTCGATCAAGCGAACGAAATCATCCGCATTCGGATGGAAGCGTACGATCATGCGGTGCTCGATCAGAGTGCACTTGAAATCGCCGATACTGCAAAACGGACGGGTTCCGTTGTTCATGGCCCAATTCCGCTTCCTACACGAATTGAACGTTATACAGTTTTGTCCGGTCCGCACGTCGATAAGAAAGCCCGCCATCAGTTCGAGATTCGGACTCATAAGCGGCTTGTTGATATTGCACAGGCGACGGCCAAGACTATTGAAGCTCTGAATAAGCTGAGTTTGCCGGCTGGCGTTGATATTAAGATCAAGGCTACGGGTCGTCGATAAAGTTTGTTTGTGGTAAATAATTTAGCCTAGTGCGTTTGTTATATCCGGTTTTCGGCACTGTCTCAGGATTTCCGATGAAACGGAAGCTATGCGGGTAATTCCGGCTACTGCCGGTTGTTCCCGTGGGCGACGAAAAAAAGGCAAGAACGATGAGTATTGGACTGCTCGGCCGCAAGGTTGGGATGACCCAGATATATAATGATACCGGTAAGGTCATTCCGGTCACCGTCATACAGGCGGGCCCCTGCCATGTGCTACAGGTGAAAACCGTTGAGCGCGATGGTTATGAAGCGATCCAAATGGGCTATTTAGATAAGCCTCGTCGTCTTGCCAGCCGCAGTGTTCGCGGTCACGTCGCCACACTCGAAAGCAAGCGTCAAAGACGTCTCTCCGCTTCGGGCACCCCGGCTGTTGAGAAAGCCGATTGCGAGCCCCAGCGTTTTGTCCGCGAGTTCCGCGGTTCTGCCGAAGGCTACAAAGTCGGTCAAGAGATCGGCGTCGATGCATTGGCAGAGGTTAAGGCCGTTGATATCATTGGTATCAGTAAGGGCCGCGGTACGGCGGGAGCGATGAAACGGCATAACTTCGCCGGTCAGCGGGCCAGTCACGGTGTCAAAAAGTGTCACCGTCACCTTGGCGGCACCGGTTGTAGTGCCTATCCCAGTCGCGTTCTGAAGGGTAAGAAAATGCCCGGACGTTACGGTGCGGCACGCTCAACGATGCGGAATGTGAAGGTAGTTAGTGTGGACGCCGAGAATAACTTGTTGCTTATTTGCGGCGCGGTCCCTGGCCCCAACGGCGGCTATGTCACAATCCGGCAAACAAATAAACTCGGCTGATCCCTGATTTCGGAAAGTTTTTTAAGCTGTAAGCATGGGTCGTCCCTGATTTCGGAAAGTATATAAGCGATGGTAAGCCTGACTGTCTATGATCGAACTGGAGCGGAGGTCGAATCTTTTGATATCGACCCGGCCGAACTGGCCCCGCGGATCAACAAGCAGTTGTTGCACGACGTGGTGGTCATGTACCAGGCCAATCTGCGTCAGGGTTCGGCATGCAATAAATCACGCGCCGATGTTCGTGGCAGCACGCAAAAGATGTACAGACAAAAGGGTACGGGCAACGCCCGGGCCGGTTCACGCCGCAGTAATATACGTCGTGGTGGCGGTCGAGCGTTTGCGAAGAAGCCCCGCGATTGGTCTTATCGGTTGCCGAAAAAGGCCGTCCGCCTAGCAACTCGCATGGCCATTGCCTCGCGTATTACCGACCAGGAAATCGTGTTGATCGACGACTTGGCTTTCGAATCGCCGCGGACCAAGGATATGGTTTCGATACTGAAGGCCCTGAAAATCGACGGTCAGACTCTGTTGGTGGCGGTCGACGGATACAACCTCAACGTATATAAAAGCATTCGCAACCTGCAGGGCGTGGCCGTGCTTCCGGTTTCGGATTTGAACGCCCTTGACGTGCTTCGTCCCAAGCGGCTGCTGATGACCAAGGCCGCGTTAGAGGCATTCCGCAGCAATGCAACCGCGACGAAGCAGGCATCCTGACGCAAGGACAGCGTGTCGATAAGGACGCGTGCCAATTAAGGACACAAGGCCCATGGCCAACGATACAACGAAAACAAAACTGAAACTCGAACCGCACCAGATCATCCTTCGGCCACTCGTGACCGAAAAGGGTTATCATAAGGCCGAGCGATTCAACTCCTATACGTTTGAAGTCAACCGCATGGCCGGCAAAGAAGATATTCGCGAAGCTGTCGAGCAGCTTTTCGATGTCAAAGTTGTCCGCGTCAATACGCAAAACCGCAAAGGTAAGCCGCGGCGGACCAAGGCCCGCATGGGAAGAACGAAGGCATGGAAGAAAGCTATCATCACGCTCCATTCAGAGCATAGGATCGATTTCTTCTAAGACCTCAACGTAGTGGGCCCGACACGATTGTGTTCGTCCGCGGAAATAAATGTAAACTGCGGCGGCTGCAAACCGCCTCACGGCTGAGAGCCAAATATGGGAATACGTAAATATAAGCCAGTTACGCCGGGACGTCGTGGTGCCACGGTCAGCGATTTCGCTGATCTCACCCCAGGCGTCAAGCCCGAGAAGAATCTCCTTCGACCCAAACGTCGAAAGGGTGGACGCAATAACCAGGGCAAGATTACCGTGCGTCATCGTGGCGGTGGACACAAACAACAATATCGTCAGATCGACTTCCGTCGCAACAAGGACGGGGTTCCGGCCGTTGTGGATTCGATCCAGTTCGACCCCAATCGAAGTGCTCGCATCGCGCTGTTGCACTACGTTGACGGTGAGAAGCGTTACATCATCGCTCCCGAAGGACTTACAGCGGGAACGAAGGTGGTCAGCGGCGAGACGGCACCTCCCTCGGTGGGCAACTGCATGCCGTTGTCGAAGATACCGTTGGGAACAGACATACATAGCATTGAATTGCAGGCCGGTCGCGGCGGCGTTTTGTGCCGTAGTGCCGGATCCAGTGCCACGTTGGCCGCTCGCGACGCCGGTTGGGCTCAAATCAACCTGCCCAGCGGAGAAATTCGCCGCGTGCCAGCAGCTTGCCGGGCAACCATCGGCAAGATCAGCAACTCAGAACATATGGCCATCGTGCTTGGCAAAGCCGGGCGGAAACGATGGCTCGGTCGACGGCCGCACGTACGCGGCACGGCCATGAACCCGGTCGATCACCCGCACGGTGGTGGCGAAGGTAGAACAAAGGGTGGACGTCACCCTGTTTCACCCACGGGCGTACCGGCCAAGGGTGGATCGACACGTAAGAAACATAAACCGTCAAACCGTTCGATCGTTCGTAGAAGGCGTTCGAAGCGGTATGGACTCCTCAAGCTTAAGAAGTAGTTGGCGGACGATAGACTATGAGTAGATCGCTAAAAAAAGGCCCCTACGTAGATCCCAAACTCTATTTGAAAGTAGAGAAATTGGAAGAACGGGGCGTAAAAGAACCGATCAAAACTTGGGCTCGTTCATGCACGATTATTCCCGAGTTCGTGGGTCATACCTTTATGGTTCATAACGGCAAGAATCACATCAAGTGTTTTGTGACA
>CAZISU010000275.1:0-1332 GCA_964541935.1 uncultured Planctomycetaceae bacterium
CCCGGCCATTCCTAGACGACCCTTATTTCGCCGTCGGCACGGCCGTGCCGGACATGCTGATGGTCGTCGACCGCAAGCTAAGGGTCCGCCTTAAGCACGCGCGGCCCTTTATGGACGACCCCGACCCGATTATTTCGGCCGTGGCCGGGGGCGTCTGTCAGCACCTGGTCGACGACCGCCACTTCCACAAATCGGTCGCTTTTGCCGAAATCTCGCTGGGGCTGACTTTGACGTTTCGCGACGCCCTGGGCGACACGACGGGCCTGCGACCGCGGTTTTTGGGACATTTGATGACGGAATTGCTGCTCGACGCTGCGATTATCGAGGAAGATCCCAGCAAACTCGAAAGGTATTATGTGGTAATGGAGTCGGTCGATGCGGGGGTGGTGCAAGAGGCGGTCAACCGCATGGCCCCCCGCCCGACCGAACGGTTATCCCCCATGATTTTAGGAGTTTGTCGCGAGCGCTTCTTGTGGGATTACCTAAATAATGAGAAACTAACAGTTCGGGTAAACCAGGTTATGCGTCGCGTGGGGCTGGATCTGGTGCCGACGAGCTTCGAGCAACTGCTGCCCCAGGCCCGTCGAACGGTTGCCCTACGGAAACACGAACTTCTTCAAGGGATCCCATCCAGCAGAGTATCAACCCGCCACTAGGCAAACACATATAATTCTTGCTTTTATAGCTAATGGAGTTTAAAGATGCGTTTCGGTCTCAATCTTCTTCTGTGGACAGACACCCTCAGCGACGACTTCCTGCCGTTGTTAGGCGAACTCAAAGAAATTGGTTACGACGCTGTCGAGCTGCCGGTATTCGGCCCCGACAAAGCGACCTGTGCAAAGTGGTGCAAGCATCTGGACAGCGTGGGGCTCGCTCGAACCGGAACGGTTGTGTGCAGCCCCGAAGCCAACCCCATTAGCCCCGACGAGAAGATCCGTCAGGCCGGCATCGATGCCAATAAGCAAGCGCTGGACCAGTGTGCCGCCTTGGGTTGCGAAATCATGGCCGGACCATTGCATTCCGCCTTGGGCTGTTTCTCGGGCAAGGGCCCCACGGCCGATGAGTGGCGTTGGGGCGTGGAAAGCATGCGTGAAGTCGCCGAGCACGCGGCCGAAGTCAACGTCACGCTGGGCGTCGAATATCTCAACCGCTTCGAGTGCTATTTCCTCAATACGGCCGCCGACGGCGCGCGCTTCGTCCACGATGTCGATCACCCACGTTGTCAGATGATGTACGACACCTTCCATGCACACATCGAAGAGAAGAGCATCACGGACGCCATCCGCTCGCTCAAGGACTGCCTCTGCCACGTTCACATTTCCGAGAACGACC
>CAZISU010000275.1:1342-7116 GCA_964541935.1 uncultured Planctomycetaceae bacterium
CCGCAGCACGCCCGGCGCCGGCAACGTGCGTTGGGACGAGAACTTCGACACGCTGGCCGAGATCGGATATGACGGGCTGATGACGGTCGAAGCCTTCGGCCTGGCGCTGCCAAATCTGGCGGCTGCGACGAAAATCTGGCGACGCATGTTCAAGACCGAAAAGCAGTTGGCCACCGACGCGTTGGCGTTCATGAAGAGCGAAGTTGCCAAGCGGGGTTGAACTGCGGTTACGAAGAGTTACGCGTTAACGGGTAGCCCCTCAATCCATCTATTACAAAATATAAGGGCAGGCATATGAATCCGCACGACGATGCAAGCGAATTGCCCAGCGATGAGTTGCTCGATTCGCTCCGGTTGTCGTTGGTTACCGGCGTTGGTCCGCGCACGCGTCGGGCGCTGCTCGAGCGTTTCGGCACATCCGGCGGCGTGCTGGCGGCCGCGCCCAGCAGCCTGCGAGAGGTTTCTGGCGTGGGGCCCAAGCTGGTCGAAAAAATCTCCTCGGCCGAGCGAGAAGTCGATCCACACCGTGAGATCGAACTGTGCCGCGAGAATGATATAGAGATCCTCTTACACCCGGGCCCCAACGCTTCCGACGCGGAGGACACCGAAGAGGTTGCGGACAACGGCTACCCGCGACTGCTGGGCCGCATCGACGACCCGCCCAGCGTGCTCTTTTTGCGCGGTCAAATCTTGCCGCGCGACGGCATGGCAATTGCCATCGTGGGCACGCGCCACGCCACGCAATACGGTCTGGCCCAGGCCGAAAAACTCGCAAGCAGTCTGGCCCGCGCCGGGTTCACAATCGTCAGCGGCCTGGCCCGCGGCATCGACGCGGCCGCCCATCGTGGGGCCATCAAAGCCGGTGGGCGTACGCTGGCCGTGCTCGGTAGTGGGGTCATGAACATCTATCCGCCCGAACACAAGGGCCTGGCCCAGGAGGTGGCGGATAACGGCTGCGTGATGAGCGAATCGCCGCCGCTGTTCAAGCCGCTGAGCGGATCCTTCCCGCAACGTAACCGCATCATCAGCGGCCTGTCGCTGGGCACGATCATCATCGAAGCGCCCGAACGTAGCGGCGCCCTGATTACGGCCCGCCTGGCCATGGAGCAGAACCGCGAGGTTTTCGCCGTGCCCGGCCGCGTGGATAGCCGCGCCTCGCGGGGTTGCCACCTTTTGATCCGCGACGGCGCCAAACTGGTGCAAACGGCCGACGACGTGATAGAAGAACTCGGCCCGCTGGGCGCGAGCATTCCGCGGGCCGACGGCCAAACCATCCGCAATCCGGCCGAACTGTCGCTGAATCCCGAAATATCGCTAAACGGCGTCGAACAAAAAGTGCTGGCCGCCATCGATACCGAAGCCACGCCCATCGACCGCATAATCACCGAGACGGGCCTCCCGGCGCACCGCGTTCTCTCCACCATCAGCGTGCTGGAAATGCGCCGCTTGGTGCGCCGGCTCAGCGGCAGCAGCGTTGTGCGACCGTGACAATGCCGACCTTGTTAGCCCAGCCGCTTGCGGCGGTTTTGGGCGTGTTAACAGCCGGGAGCGGCTGTTCTACAATGAAAGCGTTCACTTCTTCGGCTTGGCCAGTTTGATGCGATACTCTCGCTGGTTTGCGATTCGCTTCTCCGGCCCGCCGTCGGCTTTCAGAACCGCCGTATCGCCTTCGAGATTGTACGGAAAAGGCTTGCCTGTGACAGGGTTGATGGGAATGGGAACCTCACTGATTTCGTCGAGCGTTTTGGGCAGCCGCCCCTCATGGTTGTCCGCGAACAGGCGGATGGCCTCGATAACGCGAAGAGTGGCCAGGCGGCGTTCGGTTAAGGCCGCCCAGTAACGCGAATTATACTTGCCGTGATAGGACAATAACGACATGAACGCGAACAGCGGTGTGTCGCTTTTAAAGGAAGCCTTGAACTCCTTCTGAGCCGCTTCAAGGCCCGAGTGGGATTGCCTATAGGGAACGTAAGCCCACTGCAGTAAATTGTCCCGCTGCTCTTCGTATATCGTGGCAATGTAGAGGAGCACAACCTGGGGCTTGGGCATCTCCTCAAGTTCAGGTTTATCACGGCCGGTCTCTATCAGCTTTGCCATAGCCTTGGGATAGATCTCCGTTACATATTTGTCTGGCGAAAAGCTATTCGCCCATTTTGCAATCTCTTTTTTCTCCTCGGAACTCATCTGCGAATAGCGGTTATTCAAAAAATCTTTTCGAACCTCGGCGATGAACCTCATAAATAAAACCTTCGCCTCGGCTTCTGAAAGCTTTCGTTTGCGGGCTTCACGTAACGATGGAGTGACCAGTTCGGCAAAAGCTCCTTCGGCGTCAATGGCGTCATGCAGTTTGATACAAGGTTGTGGCAGTGTTGTAAATGTCCAGTAGAGGTTCGGCGCATTCGGCAATTGAACGAGTGTTTCACACTGTTCAAACATCTCTTGAATGACCCCCATCCCAGCAGCTTTATTTACCAGAAATTGCCCGCTTCCGAAATGATTTGCCCATGCAAGAACCGTCCGAAATGAGCCGATAGCCTTTTGCACATCACCAGCGGCCATTTCCATACGCGCCCTCAGCAGAAGAGCTTTTGCCACGAAGCGGTTTGCATCAAATTGATCAAGTGTGATGCCCGAGACGCTTTCGGATTCCCGCATCGGATATCCCCAGTCGCACTCTGTCCGTCGCGCGGCCATCTCCATCTCACGAAAACAAGATCCGTAGATTCTCAGCGTGGCCTTGATCGACTCGCGTGGCAAGTCGGCCAAGGGTGTCTTGAGACCTTTACTGATCGTTTCGCGTTGTGTTTTCCAATTGACCATGCCTGTTTTAGGATTATTTTTGGCACCACGGGAGAACCCTGATTTGAATTGCCTTTTCACGGCCGAGCGATAATACAGACAGGCCGCGTTGCCGGACGTTTGTTCGAGGTATGGCGTCGTCAGCCGATACTTCCGTGTCGGACATGGCAGCTTGGCCGGGTGCAGTGTGAGATTGACGACCGTCGGGGCCGCCGGTTTTTTTCCATCCACCGCCTTCTTGTTTTCGTTCTTCGGCTTTTCCGTGACCGGTTTCTGGTCGTCCGCATGAATTGGCGGCGTCAACAGAATCAAAATTAAAAGGCCCGCTAAAGGGAATGTACGAAACATGACAACTGCCTCCTTAGGAATACGGGGGTTGGATGAACAATCTCAAACGAGTTAATGTAAAACAAAAACGGTTACATCTCTTCCAAATCGCGAATCGAATGGGCGCGAATGCCCGGCCGATTTAGCAACTCCAGCGGCTGCATAATCTCACGTTGCGGCAGCCTCACTCGCTCGGGCTGATCCTGTTCGTCAAATGCCCACGAGCGAGATGTATATTGGGCCAGACCGAACGGGTTTGGGAGTTTCTCTTTGATCGGCTCGCTAACCTCTTCGATAGTTGGCCAGATATTCTTCTCGATGTATACCGTTCGCTGCACGATCTGCGGTTGCGGCGACGGGCTGATCGTCATGCCGCAGGCGAAAGCCAGGATGCCGGTCGCTATTGTTGCCAGCGGCCAAAGTCGGGAACCGCGGCGGCGATGGCTGTCGATAGTGCGTCCTGCTTTCCGCCCAGCCGCGTACATGATGCGGTCGCGGTCGACGGGCGTCGGCGTGGGCCGCAACGACGTTAAGGCCGTTTCGAAGGCGTGCAGTTCGGGATTTCTTGTTTCTTCAGACACGATATACCTACTATTCACTATTTTCGCGCAATGTCGCTTTGAGCGAGTGGATTGCTTTAGTGTATCTGCGATGAGCGGCGCTATCCGACGCCCCGATCAACTGCCCTATCTGTTGGAACGTCAATCCGCCCCACAGTCGCGCGACGACAATCTCGCGATCTTCTGGCAGTAATGTCTCTAAAGCCTTGGCGGCGGCCTGGGCGTCTATGCGTTCGCTTGCCGGGCTGTCCGTCGCGTCGTTTTCCCAGAGCGGTCGTCGGGTGGCAGCTTCCTGCTCGTGGCGTCGTCGCCGGCTATCCGACCGACCTCGACTAATGGCACGATTGCGAACCACGCGGTATAGCCAAGCAACCGGGTCGACCGGCGAATGGTCCTGCTCGGCCAGCTTGAGGAACGCCTCTTGCACCACATCGTCGGGCGAACTACACCATTGACGAGCGAACAGCCCCAATGCCGCGGCATGTCGGTCAAGCAGATGCGCAAGCAACCCAAGGTCCACGGCACCGTTCGTGTTGTGTGCTTTCTCGTTCACTATATTGAAGACGCCGGCGGCGGTGAAACATCACGCTGTTTTTGAAAAATTATTCAAAACGAGCCGTGCATATCAGAAACTACCGCAAAAACACTGCTGGCAAGCCAGCATTGGCACCCAAAACAAACAATCTGAATTTTCAGCGGATTACTATCGCACGGCCTGCCCTATCGCCTTGAGCTGATCGACGAACGGTTGCGGGATCAGCCCATCAGTCCCAATCGGCACGTCGAATGTCACCACTCCGCCTTTAGCATTTAAGCTGCGGACGTAGTCAATGATGACCTTGTCGGGCTGCTGAGGTTTTTTGCCACGGCACCAACTATCGCCCAGGAAGGTGAGCAATTGGTACTGAACGCGGCTGCGGTCGCGTTCGATCCAGCGCCCGGGGCAAGTTCGAATGGCCTTGGGCATTTGCTTGAGTCCCACCTCGCCGGCCGTGTAGTCTTCGTGCTTCGTGTGGCAAACGACGGGCAGTTTTATACCCGGATTGAAGGACACAATGGCGTCCGGATTGCCGGCTTTGAGGGCGGCGGCAAAGCTGGCGAAATTCGGTGCTTTGTCCGCGCGGTACATGTCGTCGGCGAAGTAGCAGCCGTCGATCCACCACCCGACCACGTCTTTGCCCCAGCGTAGCGACCACTCGCGCACGATCGTCTCCCACTTGGTTTGAAATTCGGCCAGCCGCTCGTGTGTGGGCTTGCCCCAGTTCGGCCAACCGCCCTCGAAACCCCAGCGCCAGCCGAGCCGCTCGACTGCCACGGGGTCGGCCGCCGGCGCGCCGCTGGGCAGATACACCATCAGGCGGATCCCGTGCGGACGCAAGGCCTTGGCCAGATCGGCCACTAGATCGCGACGCGAACACTTGCTGGGGCGAATGCCGACCAGACGGTCGTAGGTGGCATTGGGCGAACAATAGTGGCCCGAGTTCTGCCCAAGTGTGAACAGACAATACTTGGCCCCGGTCGAAACAAGCTGCTCTACCAGTCCCGGCACGTCGAAGGCGTCGACCTGTGCGTTCCAGGCTGCGGCCGTCAACTCAGCTCCGCCAGCCGAGCTGGGGGCAGCGCCCAGATAATGCGTCATCACGCCCCATTTCGCATCGCGGAGCCAGTCGGTGTTTTCCGCTGCTACGGCGGGGACGGCGGCGACGAGCGTCAGAAATAAAACAAAAACCGAGACTCTACTGAGCATTGGATTCTCCTTTTTTTGCCGTTGTCATGCACTACTCATGCCGCAAGGCCTCGATGGGGTCCATTGCCGCTGCGCGGATGGCCGGATAGATTCCGAAAACCACGCCGATCGTGACCGAAATTCCGAAAGCCAAGGGTATTGATTCCGGCACGATTATGGGCTGTACCTCTTTTATAACCTCGGGCAGTTGACTGATTACCTGGGGGAAGGCGCCGATGGCCATTTGACGGAGCCAGTCGATGATTGGCCGGCATGTCAGGCCGCCAAGAACGCCCGTCAGACCGCCCACGACCGATAGAGATATGGTTTCGATAAGGAACTGGCGGATGATGTCGCGGCGT
>CAZISU010000276.1:0-7115 GCA_964541935.1 uncultured Planctomycetaceae bacterium
ACCACCGAGATCTACACTCTTTCCCAACCCATCACGCAACCACTGGACAGCCGCTCCGCCGACAAACACACAGCCCTCCAGCGCATATTGCATCGGTTGATCTCGCAATCGCCAGGCCACTGTCGTCAAAAGGTTCGCCTGACTCGGGACCGCAACCGGTCCGGTCTGTGCCAGCATGAAACAACCGGTGCCGTACGTTGTCTTCACCATTCCAGGTTCTGTACAGAGCTGACCAAAAAGGGCGGCCTGCTGGTCTCCCGCAATACCCGCAATGGGGATCTCGGCTCCCAACACGGATTTCGAAGTCACACCGACAACGCCGCTGCTATCAACAATGTCGGGAAGCATGGAGGGAGGAATATCAAAGCGAGCAAGCAACTCATCATCCCATTGGCCTCTGTGGATATCAAACAGCATCGTACGGCTTGCATTCGAGACGTCCGTACAATGAAGAGCACCCTCAGTCAGTCGATAGATAATCCAGCTATCTATGGTCCCAAATGCGAGCCTTCCCGCCTGTGCGGCCTCCCGAACCCCGTCCACATGATCCAGAATCCATCGGATCTTACTGGCAGAAAAATAGGGATCCGGCAACAACCCGGTTCGCTCTCGGATCCGTTGCGCTGTCTCGGGAGCTTTAAGGAGATCCGTCTGGTCAGCCGTCCGCCGATCCTGCCAGACGATGGCATTATAAACGGGCTTGCCCGTGTGCCGATCCCAAACCACAACGGTCTCGCGTTGGTTAGCGATCCCGATGGCATCCATATCAGAGGCAGAAAGTTTTGCGCCTGCAATTGCTTCCTGCGCAGCAAGGAGCTGGGACTCCCAAATGGTGTTCGCATCATGCTCCACCCAACCCGGCTGCGGAAAGATTTGCTCAAAGGGGTGCTGTGCAGAGGAGACTGCAGAAGCGTTGGCGTCAAACACAATAGCCCGCGAGCTTGTGGTGCCCTGATCCAAAGCCAAAATGTAACTGCTCATAGGGGGATGATAGTGTTCCGCGATCGACAGATCAACAGATCTCTCGCGTGAGAAATTCCATTACGGCTTCTACGGTAGCATGAACCCCAGCCATGAAGAAAGTGCTTGTGCCTGCTATATCACCCAAATATAATTTCAATTACTATTCATTCTCCCACATTTCTCAGAACATACAGGAGGCACAGATATTGTGAGCCAGATTCGACTGCTTGTGCGACCAAAACCTACAGATGTTATGCGAAGAACGCTCGCCATCCTGGAACGCGAGCTGACGGAGCGCGCTGGGATTGAATGCACCGACGCCCCGACCGCGTCGTTGACGCTGGAGCTGGACCTCCAGGAGGACATCGGGCGAGAGGGATTCTCGATCGTCGACGGCGACGAGGACTCAACGCTCCGCATCATCGGAAACGATGAACGGGGCCTCCTCTACGGCATCGGGAAATTCCTTCGATCCAGCACGTACCAGCCCGCCTTTTCCCCCAGTCAATGGCGGGGAACGTCGGTTCCCGAGAAGCCGGTTCGCGCCATCTATTTCGCCAGCCATTTCCACAATTTCTACCACGATGCACCGATCGAGGAGGTGGAGCGCTATATCGAGGAGCTGGCACTATGGGGCTGTAACACACTCATGGTCTGGTTCGACATGCACCATTACACGGGAATCGATGACCCCGAAGCTATCGCGATGATTCGTCGGCTCCGCCGTTTGCTTTCGGCCGCCAGAAGCGTGGGTATGTCCGGAGGTCTGGTTGGCCTGGCCAACGAGGCCTACTCAACCACCCCCGAAGCGGTGCGTGCAGATTGGACCGCGGGACATGACGGATATCACACCGGTCCCGGCGGTCACTATCATGTCGAGATCTGTCCAAGCAAGCCCGGCGGGCTGGACCTCATCCTTCAACACAGACGCGAGCTACTGGAAGCATTCAGGGATCTCCCCCTCGACTATTTCTGGATCTGGCCCTACGATCAGGGCGGCTGTACCTGTTCAGAATGCACGCCCTGGGGTGCCAACGGCTTCCTGAAGGTGGCGGAGCCTGAAGCCGCCCTGATTCGCACATTCTTTCCCAAGGCAAAGATTGTGCTGTCTACGTGGTATTTCGACCGCTTCATCGAGGGCGAATGGGCGGCGTTTGCGGCGGCCTGCAAAGCCGCCCCCCCGACATGGAGCGACTACCTCCTGGCCGACGACTGCGGGGGGATGGCGGACTACATTCTCCAGAAGGGCGTTCCCTGCAACTTGCCGCTGGTCACCTTCCCGGAAATCAGTATGTCTGCAAACTGGCCCTGGGGTGGATTCGGCGCTCTGCCGAGACCCATCCACTGGCAGAAATACTGGACCGAGGTGAGCCACCTGATCGAGGGAGTCTTTCCCTACTCAGAAGGCCTTCATGAAGACATGAACAAGGTAGCCCTCCTACAGCTCTGCTGGGACCCGAGTCGTCCAGTAGACGATATTCTGCGCGAGTATGCCGCCTACGAATTTTCTCTCTCCAGTGCCGACGATGTGCTCCAGGCCGCTCACCTGATGGAGTCGATTGCCGTCCAGACCTGTGCCAACAAGGAGGGCTTCCGGCAGGCCGCATCGGGTGAGGCCGTCGAACTCTACACGATGCCCGGGGTAGAGCGTGTGGCCGATGCATGTTTTGAGTTGGTATTGCAGGCCGGTCAAACGATGAGCGAACAGGCCCAGACGCGTTGGCGCTGGCGCATGTTCTGGCTTCGGGCCGCCTTGATGAAGGAACTCCATGACAGTGGGATGAAAGCCACGCCCACGTCGGAGAGTTATTTTTCCGAGCTGACAACCCTCTATCATGCTCAGAATGCAGAGGACGCGGTGTGTCTCCCGAGTGTCCATCGCATGATGACATATGATGCCTCTGACGCAACGGCTGGGCAGACGTAGGAGTCAGGAGGGGGAAGAGCAGGGATAGGCAATCTATCCGCAGTTGCCATGGCCGTGAAACGATTCGCCCAGAAAGCCGACGGCGACCGAGCGCTTAAGAAGCTGATGAAGCAAGTGAGGTCGAAGTGTGAAATGTGAAGACCCTATTTCTCCTGCTATTCGCGTTGCGCTATTTCTCCTGTACGAGAAACAAAGCTTGCGCCACTACGCCATTTCTGATTATCTACCCCGTGAACGGTTACCAAAAACAGGAGGATGTGATGAGACGGATTTTAGCTACGATGTTGATACTTCTGTGTCTGTGTACCATAAGCACATATGCTCACGTTGCGATGATCAACAGAACCGAAAACAACGTAATCCATATTGTGCCGACTCCGGAAGACATTACGATCGACGGGGATTTAGCAGACTGGGATATGTCCGGTGCGATCATTATGTGTATGGATGAATCCAGCAAATCTCTCTACAGTTGCCGTGCAGTCATGATGTATGACAAAGAATATCTCTATGTGGCCTGCCACGTCAAAGACCCTACTCCGATGATCAACAACTACAGCCTCGGCGGCAATGTGGGGTTATCCTGGAATGCAGACGCCATTCAAGTGCGGTTTTATTCGGATCCTGAGAAACGCTCCATGGCTACGACCATGACTGGCGGTGCGCGGAATATCCCCAAGGAAGAACAACACAAGATCTCCCACGTCACTCTCTGGTACTCAACCATCGACAAGAAGGCCGGATTCTTAGTCTGTCATACCCTCAGTTTTCAGGACACAAGGGTCAATCCTGAAGGCGTTGTAGGCGCGTATAAGAAGGATGCGGATGGCAAAGGGTACGTGTTGGAGTACAAAATTCCGTATGGCGTCATTCACGCACCGCGTCCGTACAAGGCTGGCGATGAAATCCAGGCACAGTTTCAAATCCACTGGGGCAAGTCGAGCGGCATGGGCCTGCGCTGCGGTATGACAGACCTGCGCAATCCTGCAGGATACGAGGATCTGGGGTTTCATGGTCCACGCGGATGGGGCTTCGGCGTCTTCGAGGAGAAGGGAAATCTCAAGCTGAAGCAGAAGACAGTCCTGAGCCGTGCCGACGGACACATCCCGGTTCCGTTTGAACTGGAGAAAGACCGTAACGTCAGTTTGGCGGTCTACGACAAAGACGGAAACCTCGTACGTACCTGCCTGGGTGCCCAACCATACAACGCCGGAAAGCATACCTATCAGTGGGATGGACTTTCGGATAAAGACAAGCCCATGCCAGTCGGAAAGTACACCTACAAAACGCTGACGCATACAGGCATCACACCGAAATATGTATGCAATGTTGGCGTCACAGGCAATCCGTCCTATCAAACTGAAGACGACACCGGTGGATGGGCTGGCGATTACCGGCAACCCTTCGTGATGAGTACAACCGGAGATTATATCGTCTTGGGTACATCCAACGCAGAAGCCGCACACATGATCATCATCACCGACCTAAACGGTAAGAAGCTGTATCCGGTTGGGTCGATCGGTGGCATTCGTGCTGTTGGCGCATTCGGCGATTACGGGTACGCTGTTTCCCAAAATGGAAAGCTCGGGAAGTTCAGCCTGAAGACCGGGCAGGAAACCCCCTTCAGCGACGGGGCGGCAGCCGTCACGATCCGGGAACAGGAAGAGGGAGAAGACAAAGAGAACTTCCGCGGCGCCATGTGGAACCTCAAGGCCCTGGCATTTCTGGAAGAGACGATCTACATCAGTAGCTTTCACAAGGGGCGTCTCTATGCGATGGATCTCAAATCTGGGAAATTAAAACAACAGTGGGATATTGAAAGACCGTGGGGACTGGCGGTCACCCCCAACAAGACTCTTTTCATGATACGCGAGAATGAGCTGGGCATCTTTGACACGGCCAAAGGTGAATTCCGCCCGCTGGTGAAGGATCTGGACGAACCGCGCATGCTTGCCTGCGATGCAGAGGGCAATCTCTACGCATCCCTGCAGGGAAAGACCATGCAGGTCTGGAAATTCTCGCCCAAGGGCAACGTGCTCTTCAAGTACGGCAAAGCTGGCGGCAGGCCAATGATCGGTCCGTTTGATCCACAAGGCCTGTTGAAGCCCTACGCGATTGCTGTGGACTCAAATGGAAGACTCTGGATCGCGGAAGAGGACGACATGCCCAAACGCTATTCTGTCTGGAACAAAGACGGCACATTGCATCAGGAACATTTCGGCAGCGTACCCTACTCCACGCAATCTGCCATAGACCTGGCCGAACCACAATACATCTATATGGAAGGCGTCCAGTACGAAGTGGATTATGAGAAGGGAACGTGGAAGCCCAAGGCAACCGTGCTGCGCACGCGAGAGATCGGCGAACATTCGTTCCCCGGATGCGCCTGGACCAGCGGCGGCAACCACAGTTGCGGCACTTATGCCAACATCCAGGGGCGTAAATTCTTTTTCAATCGCGGTTTAAAACCAACGCTCTATGAAGTGGTCAAGGACGAATACATCCCGCGCATGCTGCTGATCAAAGCTCCCAAGCGTAAAGGATGGGGCGGACCTATTGGAACGCCGGGCAAACTCTGGATCGACTCCAACAACGACGGGAAGGTGCAAGAGGAGGAAATTCGCGATACGAATTATCTGGGGTGCTTTTTTGGTTTTCCGATGGACAGAAAACTCAACTGGTACTCGGTTGCAGGTGTTCCCTGGGCACCACAGGGGGGCTCCAAGTTGAATGTCATGCCCCCGTTCAAGATCACCCGACTGACCTTCAAAGGCTTTAACAAACAGGGGGGATTGGAATACAGCGACCCCGCAAACCTGGAGGTACTGGTTGAGAAACCTGCAGGCGGTCGGGTGGGTGGACTCTACGTTGACGAAACCGGAGACTGCTATATACTTTTAGGCTCTGGCACTTTAGAGCGTGGCGAGCGTCCCTTAGGTGCAGGCCATCGAATCGTGAAGTACGGGCCAGATGGCAAGCAGCTCTGGCAATACCAGAATGTGGAGTGCGCATTCGCCTGGAACTCGGGTCCTTATACCCCCGGCTACCTGGTTTCGGCCATCGGCTTTAGTGAGCAACACTCCAAAGATCTTCTGGCAGTCACGGGGTATTACGGGCAATACTTCCTACTCGACAAGGAGACAGGCCTCTTTATTGACGCATTGGGCGAGGATCAGCGCAGCGCCTACACCATGGGGCCGCATATGGTGCTGACAGAGAACTTTAACGGCATGCTCTTCGATCATCCCAAGAATGGAAAATCCTATTTCGTCGGTGGCGATTGCGATCAGCGTGTATGGGAAATCAATGGGCTTGGCACAATTCAGAAGAATGACGGAGCCTTTACTGTTACGGAAGAGCAATTCGCAAAAGTACAGAAAAACGCTGAACACAACTTCAAGGTTGCTGCCGCCAAAATCGGTCGAAAGATCACGCGCATCAAGCCCATGAAGAAGGCCAATATCGATGGCAAAGACAAGGAGTGGGGCAACGTAGAACCATTACCCATCCACATCGACGAACAGCGCGCAGCAACCGCCAAGATTGGTTACGATACAAAGAACCTCTACCTCCAATTCAGCGTTACGGACGAATCACCACTTTTGAACAGTGCCCGCGACTATAAACATCTCTTCAAAACCGGTGACGCTGTAGAGCTTCAGTTCGGCAGAAGCCTCTCGGAGCGCAAAAAGAAACAAACCGTAGAGCAACCACACGAGGGTGATATGCGGATACTCATTACCCGCGATTCCGAAGGAAAGATGATCGCCACGCTCCTGCGCTATCACTTCCGCAAGGGCAAGAAACCGAATCAACATACCTACGAATCGCATTGGAAGGAGGTCGTAGATGAAGTGCGCGCTGTGAACGATCTGCCTATGGCCTCTACGGTTGGAAAAGATGAATACATGATTGAAGTCGCAGTCCCCTGGACACTTCTGGGAGTGGAACCGAAACCAGAGATGACGCTGACTGGTGACGTGGGCGTGATCTATGGCAATAAGGGCGGAACACGTAACTCCATCCGGTACATGTGGTCTGATAAGAGTCCGGAGATTTCCATCAACAACGACATCCCCTCTGAGGTGCGTGTGCATCCGAACTCTTGGGGACGGCTGATCCTGGAGTAAAGAATTTCGGCACTTCGAAGGATGCTAGCCGTGGCGATTGGGGGCGCCCGTTGCTTTTGTGGGCGGCCCTTACGCAGATAGGAGAGGCGGCGGGA
>CAZISU010000277.1:0-7111 GCA_964541935.1 uncultured Planctomycetaceae bacterium
CAAGGAAGTATTTGAACGAACTAAGACCCACGTAAATGTGGGTACCATTGGCCACATTGACCACGGCAAGACTACCTTGACCGGGGCAATTTTGGCCGTTCAAGCAGCAAAAGGGTTCGCTAAAGCTAAGGCATACTCAGAGATCGCCAAAGGCGGTACGGTCCGTGACCAAACAAAAACGGTCACCATCGCCGTGGCTCACGTCGAGTATGAGACAGACAATCGTCACTACGCACACATCGACTGCCCCGGGCACGCCGACTTTATTAAGAACATGATTACCGGTGCCGCTCAAATGGACGGTGCTATTTTGGTCGTGTCGGCTGCCGACGGTCCCATGCCGCAAACTCGCGAGCACGTGCTTCTGGCTCGCCAGGTAAACGTGCCGGCGTTGGTGGTGTTCCTTAATAAGGTCGACCTGGTCGATGACGAAGAGTTGCTCGAACTGGTCGAGTTGGAACTGCGTGAGTTGCTCAGCGACTACGGTTTCCCCGGCGACGATATTCCGATCGTCCGCGGCGACTCGCTTTCGGCTTACAACGCTCCTGACGATCCGGAAAAGAGCAAGTGCATCACCGAACTGATGGCCGTCATTGACGAAAGTATCCCCACGCCTCCGCGTGAGATGGACAAGCCGTTCCTGATGGCAGTCGAAGACGTGTTCTCGATCGAAGGTCGTGGCACAGTGGCCACCGGCCGTATCGAGCGTGGCGTGATTAATTCCGGCGAAGAGGTCGAGATCGTCGGTCTGGCCGCCGCACCCCGCAAAGTGGTTTGCACGGGCGTGGAAATGTTCAACAAGACCTTGAGCACTGGCGAAGCCGGCGACAACGTCGGGCTTCTGCTGCGTGGCATCAAGCGTGACGAGATTCAGCGTGGTCAGGTTTTGGCCAAGCCGGGCTCGATCACGCCGCATACCAAGTTCGAGGCCGAAATCTACGTCCTGTCGAAGGCTGAAGGTGGACGTCACACGCCGTTCTTCAGCGGATACCGTCCCCAGTTCTACTTCCGCACGACGGACGTTACTGGCACGGCGAACCTGATGGGCGACGCCGAAATGTGCATGCCCGGTGACCACGTCAAGATCTCGGTAGAACTTATTATACCTATCGCCATGGGTGAAAACGCCCGCTTCGCTATCCGCGAAGGCGGCCGTACCGTCGGCTCGGGTGTTGTTTCCAAGGTCGTCGAATAATTTAAACTGGGTGTCGTTTTCCGGAAAGCAAGAACGCCCGGAAACTGAACGATACCAACGTTGTCCAACATACACCCAAAGCGTTAGAAAAAACGTCTTGGGGTGTTGGGCGTAACTGAGGACAGTGTTTACTCAAAGACCATACAGGGGTGTAGCTCAATTGGTAGAGCACTGGTCTCCAAAACCAGCGGTTGAGAGTTCAATTCCCTCCGCCCCTGCCATTTTATACATATTAACCTGAGTGGACTCAGAAACAGCAAGTGTTCGCTAGCGATTGTTTGCGAATCAAGCAAGGAAAAACCTTCCAGTGGCCGAGTTTTTTCAAGAACTATTCCATGTAGGCATTTATAAGCGAACCCAGGGGCGGGTTTCGCGACAGATAACGTTCGTTACGATCGCAATCGTGATCGCATACGGTCTGTTGCGACTCAGCGATCAGCTTATGGACTATGGGCATTGGATGCAATACGCATTGCCGGGCGTGTTGCTGTTGGTGTGTGGATGGGTGGCGTACCGATTGGTAAACGTGCCCAGCTTCGCCGACTTCCTAATAGCGGTCGAGGCCGAGATGAACAAAGTCTCGTGGCCAACACGCCAGGAGTTGTTTCGTGGCTCGGCCGTCGTGCTGGTCACGATCATACTGCTGGCGGCTGTGCTGTTTGGATTTGACATGTTTTGGAACAAGCTCTTCACACAGATGGGCATCCTTTAGGAAACATCAACCGTGACGGACCAGTCGAACAACCCGATCGAGCAACCGCCCGAGCAGCCTCAAGACGAGGCGGCCGTTGAGCGCGTCGACACGGATAGTATCGATATGAAGAACAAGCCCGTGGACGATGCGGACCTATCGCAAGCGGATGCCGAGATTGAAACCGACGCCCTTGAAGACGCCAAACCTGAAGCAGAAATTGCTGAAGGCAGCAGCGAAGAAACCGTCGCCGTGGAAGATGACGCGGCCGAGGATGACTCGGAGCCGGAAGAAGAACCTTTGCAACTGCAATGGTACATCCTCAAGGTGCAAAGCAACCGCGAGGATTCCATTCGCGAGGGTTTGCAGCGTCGCGTGGCAATTGCCGGGCTCGACAAGTACTTCGGCAGTATAATCGTACCAATCGAAAAAGTTACAGAGGTTAAAGGCGGCAAAAAACGCATTGTCAAGCGAAAGCTCTACCCGGGCTACCTTGTCGTGCAGATGGAAATTAACGAAGATACGTGGTTCCTGGTTCGCGAGACACCGGGGATTGGTGACTTCACCGGAGCGGCCGGCAAGCCCACGGCGATGATGCCGCACGAAGTGACCCGTATCCTTTCCACTCAGGAAGAAAAGGCCGACCAGGCACCGAAGTTGAAGATCGGCTTCAAGCTTGGTGATCGCGTCAAAATCAACGAAGGAACGTTCGAAAATATCGAGGGTGAAGTGGACACCATCGACGAAACCAGCGGTCGCGTTACCGTGATGATAAACATCTTCGGACGCAGCACGCCGGTCGAACTGGAATACTGGCAAATAGAATCGCTTTAGTGCTTAATAAGTAATAAGAAACAAGACGTGTCATGGCGAAAAAACTCGAAGGCGAAGTGAAATTCCAAATACCCGGTGGTCAGGCCACTCCGGCTCCCCCGGTCGGAACCTCACTGGGACGTTTTGGAATCAACCTGGGACAGTTTGTCCAGCAGTTCAACGATCGCACCAAAGACGCCGGCGGGATCCCGATTCCCGTGGTAGTCCGCGTTTATAGCGACCGATCGTTTGATTTCATTACTAAAAGTCCTCCCGCTGCTGCCCTTTTGAAACAGGCGGCCGGGATCGCCAAAGGCTCTGGCGTGCCCAATAAAGACAAAGTGGGTACCGTCACCATCGCCCAAATCGACAATATCATTAAGATGAAAAAGGCCGACCTTAACGCACGTGGCGTTGAGCAGTCACGCCGTTTGATCGAAGGCACAGCCCGCAGTATGGGCCTGGAAGTCGTGGCAGAGTAAAGCAAAACAACAAGGCAGTGACTTCTTAGTCGCAGCCAAACGAAAAAGACGGTCGCCATCAGGGATGAACGGCCCGAAGACAGAGCACGGACGAATACACAAGAACAAGCGGATCACGGAAAGCCGATATCGCACGATGGCCAAACAATCAAAACGTTTTCGAAGCCTGGCCGACAAGGCCAAAGACCAGCCGGAAGTGTCGCTCGACGACGCGGTGAAAGTATTGAAAACGTTCAATACCACCAAGTTCGATCAGTCGGTCGAGATTCACATGCGGTTAGGAATCGACAACAAGCAAGCAGACCAAATTGTCCGCGGCTCGATTGTCTTGCCTAACGGGATCGGTCGATCTTTGCGAGTAATCGTTTTCGCCAAGGGCGACAAAGTCGACGAAGCCACCGCGGCCGGTGCCGACGAGGTTGGAGGTCCCGAGATGGCGACCAAGATCAAGGACGGCTGGACGGACTTCGACGTTTGTATCGCAACGCCGGACATGATGGGTGTTGTCGGACCTTTGGGCCGCGTGCTCGGTCCTCGTGGCCTGATGCCATCGCCCCGAGCCGGTACGGTAACACCGGATGTCGCCCAGACGATCAAGGAATACAAGGCCGGTAAGGTCGAGTTTCGCAACGACAGCGGCGGAAACGTCCATGCGGTTGTGGGCAAATTGAGTTTCGACGAGCCTAAGTTGGTCGAAAACATACAGGCCTTCATCGACTTGGTGATGGGAATGAAGCCCATCGCCATTAAGGGCCAGTACCTCAAGGGAATTACAATCACCGCGACCATGAGCCCCGGCGTTAAAGTAGCCGCATAGGGAAGTTCGCCGGTCGTTTTGGCACGATAGAAGAAACAGTTTTACGCGTGTACGGTCGATTTCCTGTATAATTTAGAATTCGACCCACACTAGCAAGGCGTCAACAATGAGCAAGTACGTCAAGAATTTGGTAACCGATCACGTCCGCGAATGCCTCGATGGGGTAAACGACGCGCTGTTGGTAAACGTGGTAGGCATGGACGCCAATGCCAACAATCGGTTGCGTGGTGTATTGGAAGAGAAGAACATAAACCTGTTGGTTGTGAAGAACAGCCTGGCGGCACGGGCCACGGCAGATACGCCGTTGGCGCCCATGTTCGACGGACTGACCGGCACGGCTGCCGTGTGCTGGGGAGGCGAAGATATCGTCAGCCTCGCCAAGGAAGTAGCCGGGTTTGCCAAGGATCAGCAGTACGAGCCGTTCGAGCCCCGCTGCGGGATCATGGACGGCGACCGGCTCGACGCCCAGCAGGTAATAGAAGTCAGCAAGTGGCCCAACCGCGAGGAGCAATTGAGCATCCTCTTGGGCCAAATCCTGAGTCCAGGCGCGAATTTGGTGTCGCAGTTGACATCGCCCGCAGGCGCCTTGGCAAGCCAGGTGGCCCAAAAGGCCGAAGGCGCGGAGGAAGCGGATTCCACCGAAAGCTAGGCGAGGACGGCCTTACGCCGGTCGCAATTGCGGCCGGCAACTGTTCCCGGTTTGCCACCGGGTTTGGGAACGATAACAAATCAAAGATAAGTAACGGCGTTTTGTGGGAGGGAGAAATTGGCCCGTACCACGAAGCCTCGAACGACGAGAAAGGACGAATTTCCCGATGTCGACTGATGAAGCGGTCCGCGAGTTTTCCGCGGAGGCCAAAGAACTTGGTGACAAGATTTCAACTCTGACGCTCAAAGAAGCCAAAGAGCTTAGCGATTACCTCGAAGAAGAGCACGGAATCAAGCCTGCCGCCGGTGGTGCCGTGATGATGGCCCCCGCAGATGGTGGCGGTGCAGCGGAAGCTGAAGAGCAAACAGAATTCGACGTAGTCCTTGAAGGATTCGGCGAAAAGAAAATTGGCGTGATCAAGGTCGTTCGTGCCTCCACCGGTCTGGGCCTCAAAGAAGCCAAGGATCTTGTGGAAAGCGCGCCGGCAAAGGTCAAAGAAGGCCTTTCCAAGGAAGACGCCGAAAAATTCAAGACGGAACTGGAAGAAGCTGGAGCGAGCGTGTCTATCAAATAGGCACCGTAAACATCGAGTATACGCTTGGCCCGTAAAGTTTGGCGGTCATCGCAACAAAGGTGATGATCGCCGCCAGCGGCGTGGCCCCAGCAGATACTCGCTTGGAGTCAATCGTTCGTTCTTCCTCAAAAATCGCTTTCGCCGAGGCAAATTAGAATCGTGCGCAAGCAGCAATTCCTTGATCAACATATTTCCCGAAACTCTTACGAGTCTCGGTCGGTGAAGGTGCGCGCCCGTTTCGCACGGGCCGACAGGCACCCACGGGCCGATAGGTATCCTGGTACGACAGGTATCCTAGATCCCACGGGCATTTCAGGGCCGACTGGCATCCTGACCCCATTTACGGCATTTCGTAATCCACCGACTCGATTAGGAGGGTGACGCTTCATGGCCACCACCGCACAACGACGTTTGCAGACAAAAGAAGTTCGTCGCTTCGGTAGCCTAAGACCTCCCCATATTACGCCAGATCTGACGAAGATCCAAACCGCCAGCTTCGACGAATTCTTACAATTCGAAGTACCTTGGCAAGAGCGCGAAGACAAGGGGATCGAGGGCGTACTGCGCGAGATCTTCCCCATCGAAAGCTATGACAAGTCGCTACGCTTGGAATACGTTCGTTACGAACTAGGTAAACCTCGTTACGAGCCCGACGAATGTCGACAGTTGCGCCTCACATACGGCAGGCCCTTCAAGGTCTGGTTGCGGCTTACCAAAGAGCAACCGGTCGAGGAAGAAGTGTATCTGGGCGACGTTCCCATCATGCTCGGCGGCGGTGAATTCATCATCAATGGTGCCGAACGCGTCGTCGTCAGCCAGTTGCACCGCTCACCCGGCGTCGACTTCGTCTGCGACATGGAGACCGGCGAGCGGCGTCTGCACAGTTGCCGCATCATTCCCGAACGCGGTAGCTGGATCGAGTTGAACGTCACGCGCAAAGAGAGCCTTACAGTTCGCATCGACCAAAGCGGCAAGTTTTCGGCCATGACTTTGTTGCGGGCCATGGATCCCAAGTTCAGTTCGGACAGCGAACTACTGAAGCTCTTCTATGAAACCCGCACCGAGAAGATCACCGACGGCAAAAGCGTTGCCAAGATCGAAGGCAAGCTGGCTGTTGAAGATATTATTTACCCGTCCGACAGCGAACGGGCCGGCGAGATTATTGTCGAGTGCGCGCAAAAGATCAGCAAGGGCGCGGCCGAAACCATCTGCACTTCCGGCCTCAAGGAAGTGGTTATCACGGACGACCAAAAGAACGTCTTGATGTTGAACGCGCTGGCCGACGATACCACGGCCAGCCACGAAGAAGCCCTGCTGCGAATCTACCAACGTCTACGGCCGGGCAACCCGCCGCAACTCGGCAAGGCACAAGCCCTCTTCCACGAGAAATTCTACGACACGAACCGATACCGCTTGGGCCGTGTCGGACGTTTCCGCATCAACCGCAAGTTCGGACTCAACGTTCCCGAAACCGAGATGACGCTTCGCGCCGACGACCTGATCGCGGCGATGACCTACATCTTCCGTCTGCGGGGTAGCGATCCGGATGCTGAAGTCGACGACATCGACCATCTCGGCAACCGCCGTCTGCGGACTATCGATGAGTTGGCTTGTGACGAGCTACGTAAAGGCTTCCTTAAGCTGCGGCGGACCGTGCAGGAACGCATGAGCCTTAAGGAACCCGGCGAAATTACTAAAATTGCCGAGTTGGTGAATTCCAAGAGTATCTCCAGCAGTATTGACTTTTTCTTCGGCCGGGGCGAATTGTCGCAGGTTGTTGACCAGCAAAACCCACTAGCCCAGCTGACGCACGAACGTCGTCTTTCAGCTTTGGGCCCGGGTGGTTTGAACCGTAAACGTGCGGGTTTTGAAGTTCGTGACGTTCACATC
>CAZISU010000278.1:0-7109 GCA_964541935.1 uncultured Planctomycetaceae bacterium
CCCGGTGCAGGGGTGGACAATGTATAGACGTGTGGCGTACATAGGCTATCTTCGCTGCCGATCCGTTGACCATCTACCCAGACTGTTGTTTTCCACATACACCGTTCGAGCGATAGAGTAATACACTTTCCTTTCCAAGACTCGGGCAAGTCGAAGTCGCGTTGATACCAAGCTGGTCCGATGTATTCGTAGACCCGCGACAGGTGTCCGTCGGCAGCAGCCGTGGTTTTGTGTCCGAATCCATGCATGTCGGTGGTGCCGGGCAGGCGTATGGTTTTGCTCAACTTGCTCGCAAACCACTTCTCGGTTTGCCCGGCTTTATTGGGATCAAGCTGAAATCGCCAGTTTCCGGCCAAATCGATTTTAGCGGCAGATGAACAAGCGACGTCGTTTGCCCAAGAATATGGCACCATTAGGCTGATAAGTAAAAATGTGGCAGCGAGTTTGACACTAAACATACAGGTTGCTTTTGTTAATTGAGGCATGATTTGTGACATAGGACATGGGACAAGAAAGTAACGTCGTCACTCGGCTGGGCAGACCACGCGAAAACCGACGTTATACACTCGCTGGTACGGTCTGTATTCGATTCGGAATGCAGACTGTGCGTACTGTGCGTTTGAGACCTCGATGCGCGCCATCCAGAACGCGAACCGTTTTAGCGTCGCCGATAGACGGCTATGACGCCTTTGGCAATTACGGTTTTGAAGATTCCACATGTCATTTCACCGTGTTTTGCGTATATAATCGGCGGCGTGCGATCATTACGCATATTATATAATCCCGCTAACCTGCTTGCAAGCGAGCATAATTACGCCATGGGGTTATGGTAATAAAACAGCCGATCGAGGGGTATTGCAAAATCCTCGATTACATATTATATTGGCATTTGGGCTTGATTGTTATCTGTTTTATCCTCGTAGATATGCACTGAAAATGCCGCAAGTTCGGTTCGACTCCCGTAATGTAAACCATTCTGCCCTGGAATCTTTTTGCGCAAAACTGCTCACGGCGGCCGGTCTCTGCGGCGACGATGCGGAATTAGTCGCCAACATGCTCGTGGAGACGAACCTGCGCGGCATTGACTCGCATGGCGTGGCACGTTTGCCGCACTATCTAAGCAGAATATCCGCAGGCAGCATCAACCCGCGGCCGCAAATGGAGGTCGAAAATCTCGGCCCGTCGGCAGCGAGAGTTAACGGCGACCGCGGACTTGGCCAGGTGGTAATGAATCGCGCCACCGAAGAATCGATCTCACTGGCCCGTGACACGGGCGCCGGCTGGGTGGCGGTTGCGGATTCAAGCCACTGCGGCGCCTTGGCCCAATACGGGTTGAAGATCGCCGACGCGGGCATGATCGGTTTCGTGTTTACTCACGTCGACCTCATGGTCCTGCCGTTCGGTTCGCAGCAGTCGTTCTGCGGCACCAACCCGATTTGCATCACGGCCCCACGTGCTTCGGGCCCAGCCGCTAGCAGCAATAGCGGCGCCCTGTGCCTGGACATGGCCACCAGCAAGGTTCCCTGGAACACCGTGGCCAACGCCGCAATCGAGCGGGTTCCCATCGAGAGCGGTTGGGCCGTCGACGCCGATGGAAATGATACCACCGACGCGGCGGCGGTCGAGTCGCTCTACCCGGTGGGCGACTATAAGGGCTCTGGACTGGGGCTGATGATAGACGTTCTCTGTGCAATGCTAAGCGGCTCGCCGTTCGGACCGGACATCCCCAAAATGTACGGCGACCTTTCACGGCCCAGGCAACTTGGCGGGCTGGTCGGCGCGATTGACATATCGCGGTTCGTGCCTTTGGAGCAATTCCATGACCGCGTTGCCGGGCTGATCGAGCGATGGGGCGCGCTGCCGTCATCCGAACCGGGCGGCCAAGTTCTTTTCCCGGGAGAACCGGAACTGATTACTCGAGAAAAAAGGCTCCGCCACGGGATTCCGCTGGGATTGCGGATGCTTGAAGAATTCGAGACTCTTGCCAAAACCAACGGGCTTGAAGATTCGCTAAGGGAGCTTACCAGCTTCGTTCCGTCGCCCGCCTCGATACACACACGGCCGATATCCGACGAAGCTCGATTGTAGCGGCTTTTCGAGCGTTCTACTATAGAACGAGATTGCGTTCACTCTGGGCCGAACATAATGTTCTCGATGGTCTTGGCGGTGCTGTTGATATGGCGTGCCATTTGAGCGTAAGCAATCTCGGGTTCATTCGCCAAAAGGGCGTCGATGATCGCCAGGTGTTCTAGAATGGCCTGGGTTTGTGTTTCCTGCTTGTTTTCCACCACTTCGCGGATGGCTTGGATCAACACGTCGTAGCGGTGCACTTCGTCCGTCAGGCGGTCGTTGTCGCACGCCTCGATAATGAGGGTGTGCATTTGCTGGTCGACGACCATGGCTTCGTCGGTCCAGCCTTTTTCCTGATTGCGCTGCAGCAATTCGGTGCTTTCCGCCTTGAGCTTTTCGAGCGCGTCGGCATTGACTCGTCCACAGGAACATCGGGCGGATTCGGCCTCGAGAATGCGGCGGAGGTGATAGACCTCGCGGACCTGGCGACGTCCCCATGGTTTGACCACGGCGCCGCGGTTGTGTGGAAACTCGACCATTCCGATCGTTTCCATTTCCAACAGGGCCTCGCGGACCGGGGTGGCGCTAATGCCGAACTGCTTTGCCAGGGATTGGGCAACCAGGCGCGTTCCCACGGGAAGCTCCCCCCGAAAGACGGCCCCCAAAAGTCGGCGGGTTACTTTGTGTCTGAGAGCGTTTAGTGGCAGAACACCGATTTGAATGTTTTGAATTTCTGTCTCCATATTATCGATTATGTACCACATTAACTAAATAGTCAAAAGTCTACCTTTTGTTTAACTCGGCGATTATTGATTACATCCTAATTCTTAGCCGCTCAAAATAGCAGACAGGAAATAACATCCGTTCTTCACCGGCATTTTCACGACTTTCCCAAATATTCCGGTAATTCCCAGATGAAAGTATTGACAAGCGTCGCCCGACTGTTACAATTAGCATTAAATATCATATATAAAACACTGTCGTACTCAACTGAGTTTCAGTCTCGGGGCGTTGTTTTTCTTTTTACGAAGGAGTTTTACCGATGAAGTTGCTATCTTGTTTCTGGCTGACGCTTATTGCCGCCGCGATCATGGTATCCGTGGCCGGCGCGGAAACCGTTCTTGAAGACGATTTTAACGATGGAGTCGTCGACGCGAGTAAATGGATCAGCGTGATTAACGGAACGTCCACAATTTCGGAGCCCGACGGCGAGATGGTTGTCCAGACCATTGACTCGGATCGCGCCTATCTTGTGACTGCCGGTGAATGGAATCCGGCCGATGGAGCAGTTAGCATGACCGGCACACTTACCATACTGAACGGCAATCCTAACTGCAACATATGGATGCGCGCCTCAGACCACTGCGACTCGAACGGCTTGCCCAACGGAGGCGGCGTGCTCTCTGACGGCGTTTTTGTCGGGTATTAGCAAGGGAGCATGGGCGCTTTGTCAAAAGTTGACACCGTTTGGCCTTGGTCAGCGGTTGGGGAATCGGTCAACTTACCCGATGCTTCCGCCACCGTTTGGGACTTTTCCATTACCGATGACGGTACATCGATCAGCATGACAATGACCGCTCAGGGCGATCCCAGCAACACCGCGACTTGGAGCGCCGATACCAATTTCGATCAAGGCGTCTACCACATCGCCTACTCTTCCACGGACATGACGCTCGACAACGTCCAGATCAACGTTGTTCCAGAGCCGGGCACACTGGCCTTGTTCACCGCCGGTCTGCTCTGTTTAGTATTGCTGAGAAAACGCAACCGCTAGTTGCATAATCCCAGACCAAGTCAATCCGGCCAGCGGGAGAGAGTTTCCCCGCTGGCCGTTTTAGCCCTCGTTTGCGGAGCGGATTCAGGCGTCGAAAACTTGGCATCACCGGCCACTTTTGCTAGTTTGCGGAAACACATCTAATGCGGCCGCAAAAAGCTCAAAATATTTCCTGCTTTCCAAATAAAACGTTGACAGTGGAACCGCTAATGAGTAAATTGTTGCGTATAGACTATTTTATATTTAATCTAACGGCTTCAATCGGAACAGCGGAGAGGCGGGCTTCAAGGCGGCCCATTATCAAACCTGACAGCAAAACTTTTGCTCCTAGCCGGGCTGGCAATCTCGGCACATGACATTTCCGCATTTTCTTAAAAAAAGGAGTTCTGACAGATGAGTTTTAGATTTCAACACTTATTGACACTGTTTCTGATGCTCGGCCTGGTCGCGACGGTGCAGGCCGACGTAGTCCTGCAAGACGACTTCGACGACGGTGTGGTCGACGAGACAAAATGGATCAGCGTGATTAACGGAACTTCGACCATTGCCGAGATCGATGGCCAGATGGTGGCGCAAACCATTGATTCCGACCGCTCCTATCTGGTCACCGTCGGCGAGTGGAACCCGACCGTGGAGCCCATCACCATAACCGGAACCTTTACCATTCTCGAGGGTAATCCCAACTGCAACATCTGGACGCGTGCTTCGGATCACTGTGATTCGAACGGCCTGCCCAACGGCGGCGGCGTGCTTTCGGACGGCGTTTTCGTCGGCTACTGGCAAGGCAGCATGGGCGCCTTGGTGAAATACGATACCGTTTGGCCATGGGAAGCGGTGGGCGATTCCGTCTCCTTGCCCGATGCGACTCCGACCGTTTGGGATTTCTCTTTCACCGACGACGGCACGACGGTCACCATGACGATGACCGACCCGGACGATACCGCCAATACGGCAACCTGGAGCGCCGACACGGATTTCGACGAGGGCGTTTACCATCTGGCCTACTCGGCCACCGACATGCTGCTGGACAATCTGGTAATAACCGTCGGTGACGTTGTGCCAGTTGAATACGTAGCCGGCGATGCCAATAAGAACGGCACGGTCGACGACGACGATGCCGCGATCCTGGCCGCTAACTGGCAAAAAGCCAGCGGGGCCGTCTGGGGCGAAGGAGATTTCAACGGCGATGAAGCTGTCAACGACATCGACGCCACGTTGCTGGCCGCCAACTGGCAGGTGTCTTCGGCCGCGGCATCCGTGCCCGAGCCCTCGGCCTTTGTCATGCTAGGGTGTTTGCTGGCGATGTTTGTCGCCAGACGCACGCGCGACACCAAAGTCTAACGGATATTTCACACGAAAATCACGGCCAAGACCGCGTCGCCGAGAGGGCCATACTCTGGGCGACAGCGGCCCGGCCTGACTGGAAAGGAGTTTTTTTAATGCATAGTGCACGCGAAGCAAACCCGCGTTCTCCACGCACTGCCTTTACACTCGTCGAGTTGCTCGTCGTCATCGCCATCATCGGCATCCTCATCGCGCTGCTTTTGCCCGCCGTTCAGGCGGCCCGAGAAGCCGCGCGGCGAATGAACTGCAGCAATAATTTGAAGCAGATCGCGCTGGGAACACTAAACTACGAAAACACCCACCGCACGTTGCCGTGCGCCCAAAATTGGGTGGCTTTCCCGATACACAATTTTTCGATCATGACAACCCTGTTGCCGTACATCGAGCAGAATACTATTTACGACTTTATTGATTTTTCACTCGCCGATGGCGTTAACGTTATGAACCAGCGCATCGGTGGCGGAACTACTGGCGAGTTGATCGGTTCGATCGTCATTCCGGCCTACGTTTGCCCCAGCGACAACCACCCCGATCTCAACGACGACGGCTACGCATACCACAACTACGCTTCTAGCACGGGCCCGACGTGGTCGTATTCAAACAACTCTTCCAGCTCTTGCCCACAGGCTATTAGCATCAGCCAGAAATATCAACTCGGCAGCCGCGATTCGGCGACCGATTACCCGGGCGTTTTTTCGGCGGCTACTCCTAACGTTTACACAAAGCTGACGGATATTTCGGACGGCCTATCCTCTACTATTTTGTTTGGCGAGGTTCGACCGCTTTGCTCGCTGCACGTAAGTGCGGGCTGGGCGGCAATGAATAACGGTTCGGCAACTTGCACGACCACGATTCCGCTCAATACCGATACCTGTCACAAGGGCACCTCCGACGGTTGCTCGAATTATGACAACTGGAACATGGAACTCGGGTTCCGCTCCGCGCATCCCGGCGGCGCGCATTTCGCCATGTGTGACGGTTCGGTGCACTTTATCACCGAAGATATCGACATGTGGACCTACCAATATTTAGGAGGCCGCAAAGATGGCAACATCGCTAAGCTTCCCTAGAGTATTTGCCTTGGCAATGCTCCTGTCTGTGTTTTCCGGTTGTGGCAGTGGTTCCAAAATGGTCTCCGTTTCCGGCACCGCGACCATGGACGGCAAACCACTGGCAGGTGCCAGCGTCCTCTTTGTCCCCAAAGATGGCGGTCGACCGGCCAGTGGCACGACGGACGAGCAGGGCCGTTTCAGCCTGATGACAATCAAATCCGGCGACGGGGTCATCTCCGGCACCTACCTCGTCTCCGTAACGAAGCTCCTATTGCCCGCGAGCAATTCGGCCAACACTGTGCCAAACCCCTCAGTCCGACAACTTCCTCCCAAGTCGTTGTTGCCCAACAATACGCCAACGAGAAAACCTCCGGCCTTGTCGTGGAAGTCTCCGCGGGCATGGAGCCACTCATGCTTGAGCTTACTTCAAGATAGTGCAAGCTCAATCAGCCAGTACCCTTTCGATCATTACGTGACAAGAGAGATATGTAACAAGATGTTCATTTGCAAGCGACTTCATTGCCTGTTCCTGTTAGCGATTTTCGCGTTCTCCTCGGTCGCGTTTGGCTCGGAGAAGCCGATAATCGTCAAACGCGTAACAATTGAAGTGATCCAATCCGGCGGTGCTTTTGCCGAGGGTAATCTGGCTGCATCGTCGGCCGGTGCGGTTGCCTTTGCCGAAAACCTCTGGCCCGACAAGCCGCATTCGATTGTCGGGCTGAACGACGGGCGATACGGCAATTCGAGCAGTTGGATCGGCAGCCGCGACGGGAGTTTCGCGGGCGTGCGTTTTGCCAAGCCGACGGAGATCTCGGCCGTCGCCTTCGGACGCGATAATACGGGCCGTTTTGGCGACCGCTGCCTGGGGC
>CAZISU010000279.1:0-7107 GCA_964541935.1 uncultured Planctomycetaceae bacterium
TAGGCATCGGCGCCCCAAAAATCGCTCGGGTTTTCGCCGAAACGGGTCAGGTAGACCTCGATGTCAAGGGTATCTCGATTTTCCAGCAAGGCGAAATTCGAAAGCTGCACGCTCGAAGAGTCGCCATCGTTGCGGGTGTCGATCAGCGTTACCGTATCTTTCTTTATCGATACGTTGGCTTCGTCGATCTCGGCAATTACCAGGGGATAACGGGGCGAATTACCCGAAGCCGGCGAGGCCAGGATATTGCCGACCCAATAGAGCTTGCCGGTCTGGCTGTGGCGGATCATGTTGTGATAAGCCGAGGGCGAGTAGAACTGCGTGCCGTCGTCATATTTGAGTTCAGCTACGTCGCTAAGCGTTTGCCCTCCATCGTTTGAAATCGTGAACCGCTTTCGGCCCGGCTGATCGAAACCGCCAAGATTCACGTTCGAGCAACGATAGATCGTTAACAAACTACCATCGGTAAGCTCGGCCACGGCCGGTTCCATCAGTCCACGCGACGAAACATGACGCGGCACCCAGGCGACGCTGCTGCCCGACCAGTCATACGTTTCTTCCGCGGCGTTCCATTGCCCCACGAAGTTGATACCCCCGATGTTTTGGGCATCGTTAGTCATGTAGGGTGCGGAAATATTGTGCGGATTAGGGTCCGGCGCGTCATCGGGAATATTGGCTGACACGCCACCGAAGAGCAACGTACCATCGGCGCGGCGGTATAGGTTCTGCCCAAAGTACGCCTGGTTGTTGTTGAGAAAATTGGGATTGAAAGGATCGGCGGGGTCGAAATCTGCACCGTCTTCGTAGCGCAGCAACTGCGAGTCGTCCCAGGTATGACCATTATCGTGTGAAACACGCGAAAAGCAGTGGTTATAGTCGATGCCGTTGATACACGTTTGACGCAACCAAATCGAAACGGTTGCTTGCGACGCCGGATCGTATTCGTATGGACCTGGTCCCCAGTAAACGCGGACCCCTTGCGGATGTGTTATCAGGTCGGGATACGGCTCGAACTCGGACCAGGTTTGGCCATTGTCCGACGACCACCGCCGCTTGGGGTTTTCGGGTGTGTCGCTAACCGCCTCCCACGATTGAAGCTCTTCCATCTGCGACCCCGGCCCGACGTATCGCCGCCAAACGTTAACCGCCATGCCTTCCTGAGGGTGCGTCTGAACGACTTCACGCGCAACCCGTCCGATGGGATTGTTGATCTCCCACGGTTGTTGCGCTTGGGTAAATTCGGCCGAAAACGCAAATAGTATTAGGGCCGGAAGCAGTATTTTCCTAATCACTTATAAGCCTCTTATCTGTTCCAACAGGTGTAAAAACTCAGTCGCAATATTACTGGAGAGCCAATCTCACGGGCGAGATCGGCTCTCCTTGTCATAGTTGACACCGATAACTAGCGGTAGCGTTTACGCGACACTAGCAATACGATCAGGCTGCCGATCAAGAGCGTAATCGTGCTTGGTTCGGGCACCGAGGCACTAGCGGCAGTACCCGTTGCCCAGTTTGAAGCCAGCAACGTAGCATCAATATCATCCACATTGCCGTCTCCATTGAAGTCGCCCATGGCCCAGGTGGCGCCGCCTTGGGTCTGCCAGTTCTCAGCCAAGGTAGCCGCATCATCTGCGTCAACCACGCCGTCTTTGTTGGCATCACCAGGGATAGAGACTCCAGTCTCGACGCCCCAGCGACCCATTAAATCTTGCGTAATAGCCGAGCGTTCGGCAGCCGAAAGCTCGCCCTCGAAGACAATCAATTCGCCGATATCGCCTTCCCAGAAACGGCCGTAAGGCAAAACGTATCCGCCAATCCTCAACCCGGTCATGCCACCGGAAAGCAAGTTGCCCGTGTAAACCACTTCGCCATTGATGCATAAAGTGTCGGTCGAACCGGTGGTGTACGAAGCGGACGTAACCGCCCAGCTATCAAGACCGACAGAGTCGGGAACACCTGCACCGTTGTTAGTCCATCCGCCGTCATAAATCGAGCCACTAGCACCGATCTCCGTGCTCTCTTCGCCAACGACTACGACCATGGATTGTCTCTGCTCGTCTTCGGCGCCATCGTAGAGATAGGGTGTTTGATAGCTGTCGCCACCACCCGAGCGTTTCCAGACGGCAAACACGGTTCCGGGCGCGGCTTCGCCCCACTCGGCCGAGAGGCTTTCCAAATAGTCGTCTTCGCCGTCGAGAGTGATGGTTGCTTCGCCGCCCGCGCCGTTGTTGGTTAATTGTGGGTCGCCCTTTGCTTCAATATGTCGGTCGTTGCCCGACTGGTCGCCCACATAGGCGACTTGTGTGGTGTTTTGATGCGTAACTACATCTTGGTCGGCTCGATACCAGGCATAGGGTGTGGTGCCGCCGGCCACGACCGGCCCGCCTTCGATGTGACCGGGACGTTGTGGCGGGTCTATGGGTATTTCGCCTCCGACCGGCACATATGCACCGTCTGTGAAACGCACATAGTCGTAGTCCATGGCTCCGTTGAAGTAGCCACCAAGATCGCCGAAGATCAAGCGATCTTCTCCGCTCCAAACGGTTGCGGGGGCCAGCCCTTCTCCGACCAATACCCCGTCACGCCAGACGTGGAATTGGTTCGCGGGAGCATCGTATGCCAAGCGGAAATCGTGAAAGGTATCAGTATTGTCGACTGTTCCACCCATGTCCGTGTCGGCATTGAAGCGCCACGTTTGGGCTGTCTCGCTCACATTGAACCAGCCGAGACTATAGTTGTTGGGGGTAATCACGTATAGGCTTTGGCCCCCATACGCTTCGGTTTGGGTTCCTGCCTGTGCCTTCATTCGCATTTCCACCGTATAGCTCGAATCGGCGGCGTATCTGCCGGGCCAGATTGAGCCGGCATCGATCGAGCCAAAATAAGCACTCGGACTGGGGCTGGCATCTGGATCGGGCGAATTGATGGTGAGAACACCACCCGAGACGCTGGCGGTCCCGCTGCCTTCTATACCAAGAGTGAAGTCGGGCACGCTGTTGCCGTCGAGGTCCTCATCGCTAGGCAACAAGTTCATCTCGTATTTATAGCCGAAGCTGCTCGAATCCAACTCGGTCAGAGCGGCATGAGCAGTGGCTGACATTGCAACGAAACCACATACCGCCAGAAAGGCGATTAATAGAAATCGGTTTCGGCTGTGGCTTTCAGAATAGAACATTATAGAACTCCTGTGGAACACTACGAAGTGTCAAGATGGGCTGGTTTTTATTGTATCAATACCTGGCGGGAATGAGATTGTCTCTTCCCGCCGGTATTGAACGATTAGACTCCTAGGCTGCCCGACGACGTCGATATACCCCAAACAAAAGCGCTCCCAGGCCAAGCAAAGCCATGGTTCCCGGTTCGGGCACGGGGGCAAAGGCTCCCTCGGTGAAACGCACGTAGTCGTATTCCACGGTCCCGTTAAAATAACCTCCCAAGTCTCCAAAGATCATTCGGTCTTCACCGCCCCATACAGTGACGGGTGCGGAGTCTTCTCTAATCAAAACCCCATCACGCCATACCGAGAACAAATCCGTGCCGGCATCGTAGGCGAGACGGAATTGGTGGAAGGTATCAGTGTTGTCGTCGCTTCCGCCCATGGGTTGGCTGGCCGCGTAGTTCCAAGTTTGGCCTGTTTCATGTATGTTGAACCACCCCAAGCTGTAGGTGTTGGGAGCAATAATGTAAAGACTTGTGGCACCATACGGCTCGGTATTGGTGCCCGATTGCACCTTTGCGCTCATTTCGAACGTATAGCTCTTACCACCGTATTTTCCTGGCCAGACTGTGGCTGCATCGATGGCGGCAAAATAAGTACTGGGACTGGGGCTGCCATCTGGGTCGGGCGAACTCATGGTAAGAACACCGCCCGAGACGCTGGCGGCTCCGCTGCCAACAGCAGTAAACGTGAAGTCGGCCACGCTGTTGCCGTCGAGATCCTCATCGCTGGGAAGGATGTTCATTTCATACTTGAAGTCGAAAGCGTTCGAATCCATTTGCGTAGCGTGCTTGCGTCCGTGACGGCTGCAAAAGCAAGAAGGTAGCAAGCTACTAATCCCACGAGAGTTCCGGCTTTTGCGAAACGGCATAATCTTTTTTTAATTACATTTTTGTACATGGTAGTTTTCTCTCAATTGTCAGAAGTTTTCGGTCGTAATCTTTTAGTTGAAGGAATTCGCCTTTCGGATTCAGTTAAACGCCGCGTCAACATTATCCTGGGCTCTATCCGGTGTGCTCTCCAACCTCTGGTCCTCTTGTTTCTATTTCAACTCAAAGTCAGCGGTTTTTTCGTCCTCCTTTTTTTCTATGGAAAGTGTCAATTCGGATCTTTCGTTGTATTTCAGTGGAAGATACTGAATCAAAGCCGATCCGTCATTGCCCATCCCGCCAGTACGTTTGCCGACAGCCGCCCCGGAACCGGGGCGAAAAGCCGTAATTGCAACCCGAAATTTACCTGCCGGAACACCGCCTCGTGCCGTGACTTCGTAGCGGCCGTCCTTGATTGTGGCTCCCGAAGGTGATGTTTTCGTGTTTCCAATCGGTTGAAAACGAATTTCCCCCTTGGCGACGGGTTGCCCCTGATAGGTAACAGTCCCGGAGACGGGAATCCGCTCGGTACTGCCACCGGAGCCACAGCCAAAAAGCGTAATGGACAAGATTGCTAAGGCGGCAAACATATAAGGTTTACTGCAAATCATAGTCTATCGTCTCTCCCCCGGCCCGGGTGCTAAGCTGTTCCAAAATGTTCTGATCGATTTCCTCAGGAATAAAGTGAACGCTGGCATCGACCAAGAGGAAGTTGCAGCCGCCGGGGTGGAAACTGGAAAATCCGAGTTCTTCGAGCATCTGGTAGTGACGGTTGTTGCCGCCAGAGCCAATGGGATTGAGTACGTCGTTACGTCCCCCAGGTACGGTTAAATAGCCATTGATTCCATCGGCCGTGTTCTGAATGTTTTGCGTCATGAGAAACTGCTGGAAGAAAGCCGGCGTGCTGTCGCTGAATCCCTTAGCTCCGGTTATCTCGCCCACAAACAGCGTACTACTAGTCCCGTCGCTCACGTCTCTTACCTTTATCCGTTGGTTGCCGAACAGCATTCCATTGCAATCGCTGCGCGGATTTTTGTTCGATTCCATATGCAAATGGCTGTCGGCTACGCCGCTGTAGCTAGTTGAGCGAGCGTCTTCAACCGGCGCGTCACCGCCTATTTCAACCCATCCGCCGCCGTTCGGATCGGTGGGGCAAGCAAACGCATCGATTTTCGTTTTCATCATGTCCCAATTCGTGCCCGCGTGATATGGGATACCGTAGTTGATCTGCTCGTCAACAATCCCTTGCTCGAGATAAGGAAGAATCAATGCGCCCCAAGAGTATCCCCAATCATTGCTGCTGTACATTCCAGGCGGGAACGATCCATGCGTAGAGTGGTAGTTATGCAGTCCCAGGCCTTGCTGTTTCATATTGTTTGTACATTGCATCCGCCGCGCCGCCTCACGAGCGGACTGTACCGCCGGAAGTAACAACGCAATCAAAATGCCGATGATGGCAATCACAACCAGCAATTCCACAAGGGTGAAACCTCTGTGAGAATCATCCGTCCTTCGTGTGGCAGCATGGCTTGATGAGCTACTGGAATATACTCGCAACATTCTATCTCTCCTGTTATAGATGTTAGAATTAAAGTAGATTAGTTTTGACTATATCCAACGGATACCGGCATCAGTACCGACTGCGGCCGTTCCGTGCCTTCTTGATTCAATTGCTTCAACATCGCACCAAGAATGGCATATTCATCTTCCGCCGTTTTGTGATTCGACACAGTCGGACACGCTACGCCCAAAGGCGTACCAAAGGGCGCCACGTTGCAAACAATCAATATCTGTTCGGGAACCGACAGCCCACAGGTTCGGGCCGCGCGGTCAACAGCGTTGGCCATTTGTGGCGACCGGCACAAAACGGCCGTTCGGCCATTGGGTTCCCCTTGCAACTCCCTTATCAGTGCAAATGCCACTTCCTCAAGTGGCTTGGGATCGATAGGCATGTTGCGGATACGGATGGCCCCTTGCCCCAGCCCGGCCGCATGTACCTTCTCCATAATCCCGTCAAACGTAAGCGTGTCACCCTGACGCCAGTGCTCGCGGTTGACGAACACCAGACGACTAGAACCCTTGTCGATGCCGATTTTGGCCATCAAGCGACCGACTGCCTTCTGATCCACGTCCAAAAAGGGAATATCTATACCCGGATATACACTTCCGTGTACAACCACTGGTAGGCCCGTGTCGGATAGGTATTGCTGAACGCCACGCGGCCCGAAAGCCAAAATGATTCCGCCAAAGGAAGGCGAAGAAGAGATGCGTTCGACGACCTCGCGTACATGATGAACGGCGTTCTCGTAAGGCATCTGGTGATAGCTTAGCCGAACGTTGGCAATATTCTCTTGCAGACCCGCCAGCATTTGACGCATCGGTGCGTTCCAATTCGGGTCATCATCCATGAAATCGATGAAATGAACCGCAACCATTTGAGTAGGAGCCGGTGGATCGAATGCCGGCCCCACAAAAGTCCCCCGCCGCCGGTGCCGAATCAGTAGGCTCCGCTCGGCCAACACGTTCATAGCCCGGTTTGCCATGATCGACGTCACACCTAGCATTTGGCCGGCTTCGGCCGCCGTCAGATAGTGATCGCCAGATCGCAGCGCGCGACGCTGAATATCCTTGCGAAGAGTATCCGCAAGCCGGTCGATTCGTGTAACGCCTTTTCCTTTTTGATCGCTCATAATGGTATTTATAACAAAATCATGAAGTTAATGCAAGTATTGCCGTGTAATTATACTGTTTTATTATCTAATATTATCACTCACTGCCCAACTCACCTGGGCAGGCACACGGGGTAATGAGATATTCTGTAAGGGACTATACGAAAAGGACTTACGTATATAAAGTGACACGAAAGCAAGGTTTTGTTATCTGCTAAATCCAGATTAATAGACATCTACCTGCCCCGCAGTAGTGATAAATACCCAGTGACAATGAAAAATTAGTGCCCAGCAACAACGGTTTTTATCAATGGAAAGCCGATTTGCCTCGCATCGATCGGGGGGGGTGAAC
>CAZISU010000280.1:0-7106 GCA_964541935.1 uncultured Planctomycetaceae bacterium
GGGCCACGCGGTCTGTGATAACCCGCACGTCGTTGACGATGGGCTGTAGCCTGACGGTAATATTGCGGAGATTCTTCGATGCCTGGTCAAGATTGCGATAGAGCGAGTCGTCGTGGATGAGTTGCCCCAGCGTGCCTTCGGTGTTGTCGATGGTGGCCGCCAGTTGCGCCAGTCGTGACGAAAGCACGTTGAGATTTTCGAGCCCGGCGTCGATATTGTCGACCAGCACCGGCCCGCGTTCGCCCAGAGGCCCGGTCAGGCCCTTGAGATTTTCCAGGTTCTCGTCGACCGAGGCGAAGGTCTTGTTCATCTGCAGGATGGCCGCGCGGCTGTTTTCGACCAGCTCGGGCATGCCGTCCAGAGCGTTTTTGAAATCTTGCCTGGACTTCTCGTCTCCGACGATATCGTTGAGGTTATTGAACGTGGTTTTGACAGTTGAAACCGTGTCGTTGAGCTCGTCGAAGAATTGGTCGATCTTCGATTCGTTGCGGTCGAGCAGGTTGTCCGTCTTGCAGATGAACTCGTCGAGGTGCTTGCCGGTTACGGTGATGACATCGACGGCCTCGCTGAGTTTTGTCTGTAGCGAGTTGATCTCTTGCATGGGGTCGATGGCCGGCTTGCCCACCAACACGGTTTCGCCATCGGCGCCGATAGCGGTCGTTAGGGCCTTGTCGCCTTTTTCCTGCACGACTTCGAGCTGCACGTCGCCCAGCACCGAAGTGAAGGCGATGCGGAAAGTCTGGTTTGGAAGAAGCTTGCGTCCCTCGTTCATCTTCACCGTGACGATGGCCCCGCCGTCCGCGTCCAGATCGACGCCAGAAACCCGCCCGATCAAAATCCCGCTGTTGCGGACGGGTGTTTCCGCCTCCACGCCGCCGGCGTTGGAAAACTTGACGCGGACTGGATAGCCGCGTTTGAACGTATCGGGCGTGCCCAACAGCAGCACCATGATGGCCAGGATCAAGACCACGGCCACCACCAAGACGCCCAGGCGGAATTGCATTTTTCGCTCGTTCATGGTCGCGCTCCGTTTTGTCTCTGCATTTCCATCAGTCGCTCGCCGGCCTCGCCACGTACGAACTGTCCCACGCGGTCGTCGGCCGCGTCGTCGATTTCGTCGGGCTTGCCGTCATAAATCATCTGCGATTCGCCCTTCCGCAAGCGGCTGTGAGGGTACAACATGACGACGCGGTCGGCCACCTTACGCGCGGTGCGCATGTCGTGTGTGACGATCACGCTGGTGACCGGGTGGTGACGGCTGGCGCTGAGCATGAGTTCGTTGATAACGTCGGACATGATGGGGTCCAAGCCGGTGGTGGGCTCGTCGTAGAGCATCAGTTCCGGCTCGAGCACCAAGGCCCGCGCCAGGCCCACGCGTTTACGCATGCCGCCGGAGAGTTCGGCCGGTTTCTTTGTGAGAATGTTTCGTGCTAGGCCCACCTCGTCGAGCCGGTCGAAGACGATGCGGCGTACCTCGTCGGTGCTCTTGTTGGTGTGCTCGCGCAAGGGGAAGGCCACGTTTTGGGCAACCGTCATGCTGTCGAACAAGGCCGCTTGTTGGAAGAGGAAGCCGTAGCGGATTCGCTCGCGGGTGATTTCCTTTTCGCTCAGCTTGGCCAAATCGAGCCCCTCGAAAAACACCCGCCCGAACGTGGGCGAGAGCAGGCCGATGATGGTCTTCAGCAGAACCGTCTTGCCACAGCCGCTTTCGCCGATGACGGCCAGGGTTTGCCCGCGGGGGATGCTCAGATCGATTCCCTCGAGAACCCGGTTGGGGCCGAAATCTACGCCCAGCCCGTCGAGCACGACCAGCGGTCCCGAACGATCGGGCTGGGCCGACGGGTCGATTGTGTTTTTGGATTTTCCGACCATTTCTGCAATCACCCGAACAGAGAAGGCGCCTCCGGCCAGATGGAATAGTAAACCGTATCGAGGACGATGCCCAACTCGAGGTCCAACAACAGAATGGCCACGAACGAATGCACGAAAGATTGTGTGGCCGCGCGGCCCACGCCCTCGGCGCCGGGATCGCAATGGAACCCGCGGTGGCAGGCGATCAGAGCGATGGCGGCCCCGAAGAAGAAGCTTTTAATCACGCCGATGAACAAATCGAACTGTCCCACGAAGCGGGCGGAGTTTGTCCAGTAGAAATGCTGGTCGACGCCACGGAGGTATATGCTGAAAACGCCGGCACCGACCACGCCCATGAAATCGGCCATCAGCGTCAAGGCCGGGATCAGCAGCAAGCAGGCCAGGAACCGCGGCACTACCAAATAGTGGATGGGGTTGGCGCCCATGCTGGTCAAGGCGTCGATCTGCTCGGTCACGCGCATCGTGCCTAGCTCGGCGGCCATGGCGCTGCCCACGCGGCCGGCCAACATTGTGGCCGCCAGCACGGGCCCCAGCTCGCGCACCAACGACATGTTAATGACCGCGCCCATGCGAGATTCCATGCCCAACATGTGAAACTGGGCGTAGCTCTGCACGGCCAGGACCATGCCGATAAACGTTCCGGTGAGTGCCACTACGGGCAAGCTGAGCACGCCCACCTGGTAGAAGTTGGGGATGATCGTCTCGCGTCGCGGCAGACGAGAGAAGAGCCAACTGAACATCTGCATGCAGAAAACCGTGAACCCGCCCACCGCTCGGAAAGTGCTAAGCACCTGCTCGCCCACGTCGCAGATCCACTCGACGATCCAAGCCAACCAGCGGGCGATCACACCGTTGGGGCGCGGCTCGGGCTGCGAGATCGGGTTTTCGGTGATAGATGCCATTTGATTCCGTTCAATCGCCATCAACAGCCGCTGGCTGTGGTTTGGTCGGGCATTTATGTGCAATAACTCTATGCACTCCCATCTTTCTTCGTCGCGAAGAGGTTGCGGCTTGAGGGAAGTTGCTCGGTCGCGGAAGCTGGGGTGGATGCGTAAAACCAGGGAAATAAAGATATTGCTCTCGAAGAGGTAGTTCAAAACTCCGTGCTTCATGGGTGGGGGGCAATATCCCCAATATTTTTAATTTTAACAATAGCCATTCGATTGACTATTTAGGGCGCATCAGGTAGTTTGGGGGGATTGGCACGATTGCCCCGGAAGTGGCCGGGATGCCAGAGGCAAGAAGTTGAAGGGCAACTCTATGAGAAACCGTATCAGACGATGCGGGCTTGTAGCTACTTTGAAAGGGAAACGAAAAGATGTGTGCGAAGAGAGCAGCCGTGATCCTGATTTGCTGCATTATTGCAGGTATGACAGCAACGTCGGTGTGTGCCCAAGATTATCATTTAACTTTCGCACTGGAAAACACATCCTGCTTATTTGTTGATGGTGTCTGTTATGGCCAAACACTACAATCCCAATGGCCCTCTTCTGGTCATGCAATGCTTTACGGCACAATTGACACGGTTGTTACTTTTGATGGTGGCGGCGATCCCAAGAGCATCAAGTTTGTAGATGCCAATATTGTGCTGAGAGACTGGATAGATGGACCGCTAGCGCCGGCCATAGGCGGTGGCGCAGGCGGAGACACTGCCGATGTGGGACTCAGCTATGCCAGCATCTCATTAGATCTGACCCTTCGAGACATGAACCTCGATATCACTTCTAATCAAACTATCCTGCTCTCCGGCTCATCTTTGGCACAAGACGATATCAACTACTCTATCTCACATGGACAGCTCGATATGCGAGGTGGCTGTTCTGGAAGCAGCGATATTCTATCCGGACTTCCTCTCACTCATGCCGGTTCAGCCACTGGTACCCTTATCGAGATCCGCGACAAACTCGAAATGGTTTTCCCCTTCATTACAATGCTTGATATCAGCGATATCACCGGTGTCGGGGGAGACCATTTACGCTTCAATGGCATTGTACATTCCAGCGTGTTAGTGCCGGAACCGACCGGTCTGTCGCTATTTATGCTTGGCGGTTTAAGTTCAATCGTGCTCTGGAGAAGACGCCGTTCGTAGTCGTCATGCCTATGGTCGTAGCAGTTGTTCTCGCACAAACTTGGCAGCCTGCTTGGCGACTTGGGGGCCGGCTCCGGAGACGCCGTGATTAGCGCCTGCAACGATGACCAAGTCTGTCTTGACTCCGACGCCCTGCAGCCGTTCGTGCATGTTGCGAGCATGCTGGATGGGCACGATATAGTCTTTATCGCCGTGCGCCTGCATGACGGGTGGATCATCTTGGCTGACGAAGCTGATCGGCGAAACGTCCTTCTTCGCCTTGGCATCCATCTCATCGGCGGGCGTTCCCGGTTCGTAGCCCAGCAATTGCCGATAGGCCGGGTGCTTGTGCTCCAACTTGCCGAGCAGCGACCAGTCGGTCGGTCCGGCGAAACTGACGGCACACGCCACGCGAGACGACTGTTTTTCCACAGCATCGTTCGAATTGGCGTCGGCGATGTCGTCGTGCAATGCAACCCACAGCGTCAGATGTCCGCCCGCCGATCCACCAGTGACCCCGATCCGCTGTGGATCGATATTCCAGTCCGCGGCGTTGTGTCGAACGAACTGAATCGCCCGCATACAGTCGTTCGCCTGAGCCGGATGAGGGGCGATGTCGGTGAAGCGATACTCGACCGCCACTACGGAAAACCATCCCTTCCGCACGCCTTTCATCAGCCAGCCGGGGACGCGCGCCTTCGATCCGGCCCGCCATCCGCCACCGTGAATGAAAACCATGGCCGGCATCGGTTTGTCCGATTTGGCCAAATAGACATCCAGCTTCTGAGCCGCATCCGCATCGTCGTAAGCGACGTCTTTATAAATGGATGGGGCATCTGCCGCCTGGCCTGGTGCGGCCAAAACGGCGGATACAAGGCAGCACACCGCAAAAATCAGGTGACGGGGAAAGTGTTTGCGTATCTTCATCAGGCTTCCTTTTAAGTCCAAGTTATAAATGTACTCCCGCCTTAGGACGGGTTCAATTTTCATCCCCGCCGACCAACTTCTGTTCGACCTTATCCGCCTGCCAGGCAACGGCCGATAGCACGCGGCTGACTTCCAGTGGGTCCATGGTTTCGGCCATCTGGTTGGCTTGCAGCACGACCATGTCGGCCGCGTCAATCTTGCGCACGCAAAAGGCACCGTGGACCATTTTCGTATTGTAACGCAACAGCGACATGGCGTTTTTTTCCAAAGCCGGGCCGCAAATCGACCAGTATGTGACAATCGCATGGCCGTCCTGGTCGGTTTCGCCGAACTGCACGCTTACGATCTGCTTGCGCAGGCTGCCCAACGGCACGGTCACCTGCCAAGTGTGGCCCGTCTCTTGCAAGCTGTACCCGGCCGCCTGGATCACCGCGCGGGCCATGCTCTTGGGATCAACAACAACAGCCGACAGATCGTCGAAATCCAAGCCCCCGCCCGCGCCGGTCGCAGCAGCGGGTGCTGTTGGTGATGTCGTGGGTGGAGCAGGCTGTGCAGCAGCTTGCGGGGCCGCGCCACCCTGCAACGACTGCTGGATCATGCCCGGCATCATCATGCCGAACCCCGCGCCCATACCCATGCCCATGGCCCCGCCACTGCCGCCCGCACCGCCCTGCTCGGCCAGTTTGGTCATACTGTTGGCCGCCTGGAACTTCATAAAGGCGTTCAAATCGCCCACCGCGCCCATGGCGCTGCGTGTGTCGATAGCTTTCTGCACCTCTTCCGGCGGCGTGATGGCGTTGATGAAAAAGTCGACCAGTTCCAGGCCGTATTTGGCGAACTCGTCGGCCACTTTCACCCGCGTGCCGGCGGCGATCTCGTCGTATTTGGCAGGCAGATCCAAAATGCTGATACCCAGCGTACCGAGCAAGTCCGTCATCCGTGCCACGATAAGGTCCTTCAGAAACGAAGCCACCTCCTCGGTCGTATACTTGCCCTGCGTTCCCACCAGTGTGTTAACCAGCAATGGGCCGTCGGTTACCCGAAACGAATACCGCCCGAAACTCCGCAGCCGCACCATACCGAACTCCGAATCGCGGAAAGTGATCGGCTGCCGCGTACCCCATTTCTGATCCAAAAACGTCTGCTTGCCGATATAATAGACCTGGCACTGGAAGGGCGACTTTTCCCAAGGGATCGTCAGGATCCGCGTTATCAGCGGAATGTTAGCTGTGGTCAGGGTATGTCGGCCCGGCGGAAAACAGTCCATCGCCTTGCCGTCGCGGAAGAAAATCGCCTCCTGGTTCTGATTGACGATCAACTGCGCGCCCATCTTAATATCGGCCGAGCCCGACGCCGGATAGCGATGAACGATCGAACGATTAGATTCGTCGAAAAACTGAATAACTTCCATTCGTAATGCCATTGGTCTATTTCCTTTTTATTCTTTTTTACTAAGCATATCCGCACGCACTTCTAATTCATGCTCAATAGCATCCACCGCATCGAAGGTCGACGGCAGGGCCGCAACGATCTCGTCCGAATCGTCGGGCAACGACTCGATCGCCTCGACCAAGGCTTCTACCTTTGCGATCAAAGCAATGTCGTGTTGGTAGACCCGTTCTAGCAGTTCTTCGTCAACCTTCACCAAGTCGAACAAGCCGCTGTAGCCTTGCATGCCGCTACGGATCTGCCAAATTACCTTGTCGATGCGAGCGCGAAGCCGATCCAATTGCGGCAAGGCATCGAGTTGCGCCGCCTCGACCAGCGGCCGGGCCAGGCGGTCGATCGCAGGCTTGGTCCGCAGCAACCGATCGGCCAGCCATTTTTTCGACCAGTCCGATGATGTTTTTGATAAACCCGTCGGCGTGGCCTTCAGCAGTCGATCCAACAGCCACTGGCTTTTCAACTGGTGGCTCTGGGGGCGATTTTCCTTTTCCAGATAGTTTTTGAAGTCGGGTATTTGCCGCAGAATCGAGTCGAGTAAGCCGCGATCCTCACCGTGGTCTTTTGGGTCCGACATGAGCATTCTCCCCTTTGCAGTGGCGTGGATTTTCGGGAATTTACAGTCTCTTAACGCATCATAATCGTGCAAATAGATCGTGTCGACGTGTTTCCGGGACCTTTCACGGCCAATAACCCCCTCTTGTGGCCGGGTTGGCTCGTTTGACACATTCAACTACTCCAGTACAATGAATGTAGTAGCAGCTTGCGAGGTAAAGCCATGGACAGTAATGGTTTC
>CAZISU010000281.1:0-7080 GCA_964541935.1 uncultured Planctomycetaceae bacterium
AAAGACTCCGTGGGCCTGGGCTCATACACCATGGATTCGCACCACTGCCAACGCTACGTAACGCCCGAGGGGTTTGTGCAAAACGAAGGCGACGTGGAAATCTCACCCGGCGGTGCATACGTGATCAGCTACCGCTCGCTGGTGCCTCGCCGCGGCGAAATCCAAAATCTGCTCGTACCGGTCTGCGTTTCGGCCTCGCATATCTCCTACGGCTCGATCCGCATGGAGCCGGTCTTCATGATCCTGGGCCAGTCGGCCGCCACGGCCGCCGTGCAAGCCCTGGACGACAAAGTCGCCGTGCAGGATGTAAATTACGGCAAACTCCGCAAACGCCTGCTGGCCGACAAGCAAATGCTGGATCTGCCATAATGGCAGGCGTTATCCCAGGTTTGTGAGAAAAACTGCCGCTTGTGGCTGGTGCGATCTGACCACGACCTTGGCGGGGGTGCTTTAAGTGTATTCTCTGACGCGACTTGCGAGTTAGATGCGATTTGGCGCGCCAATTGCGTATTTCAGGCCCAAAAGCCGAGGGTACGCGCAACTTTGGCAGCCGACCTTCAAGATGGCACGACAAATAATACAAACGTCAGCGGTCGTCTAAGCAAAATACTCGAATTTTACAATTTTTCGGAGGCTAGCAAGCAATGGCTAAAAAGAAAAAAGCGGCAAAGTGCAAGGCGTCGAGCGGCGTCAACATCCAACCCCTCGGTGATCGGGTTGTTATTCGACGCGAAGAGTCTGAAGACATTACCGCCGGCGGAATCGTCCTGCCCGATTCGGCTAAAGACAAACCCTCGCGCGGCAAAGTAGTGAGCGTCGGCAACGGCCGGCTTCTGGACGACGGCACCCGTTCGCACTTGCAGATTCAGGCCGGCGACCGCGTTTTGTTCAGTTCCTATGCAGGCGAGACCTTCAAGCTCGGCGAAGACGAACTGTTGCTCATGCGTGAAGACGACATTCTGGCCGTCATCGAGTAATACGCCCATCTTGTTAAGCCCCTTCAGACCAAATAAACATCAAACAACGATATAGAAAAAAGGAAATTTCCTCATGGCAAAAATGATTGCTTTCGATCAGGAAGCTCGCGATGCGATGCGACGCGGCGTTGCCAAACTGGCCAAGGCCGTTAAGGTAACCCTCGGCCCGCGCGGGCGTAACGTCATCATCCAAAAGAGCTTCGGTTCGCCCACCGTCACCAAGGACGGCGTCACGGTCGCTAAAGAAATCGACCTGGAAGACACTTATGAAAACATGGGCGCGCGGATGGTTCGCGAAGTCGCCTCGAAGACCAGCGACGTGGCCGGCGACGGCACCACCACGGCCACGATCATGGCCGAAGCCATCTTCAATGAAGGCCTGCGTGCGGTTGTGGCCGGTGTAAATCCCATCCAGTTGAAGCAGGGCATGGAGAAGGCCGTCGAAGATATCACGGCCAAGCTGCACAAGATGTCGACCCCCGTCAAGAGTAAGTTGGAGACGGCCCAGGTGGGAACAATTGCCGCTAACAACGATAGCGAAATCGGCGAGCAGTTGGCCGATGCCATGGATCGCGTCGGCAAAGACGGCGTGATTACCGTCGACGAAGGCAAGACCCTAGAAACCGAAGTCGAATGGGTCGAAGGCATGCAGTTCGACCGCGGCTACCTCTCGCCCTACTTCGTGACCGATTCGCAGAGCATGGAAGCCGTCTTGGACGACGCCTATGTTCTCATCTGCGAGAAGAAGATCTCGAATATCAAGGACTTGGTCCCGCTGCTCGAAGCCGTGGTCAACGCCAGCAAGCCGCTTTTGATCGTGGCCGAGGACGTTGACGGCGAGGCCCTGGCCACGCTGGTTATCAACAAGCTGCGCGGCACGTTCAAGTGCTGTGCCATCAAGGCGCCCGGCTACGGCGACCGACGCAAGGCCATGCTCGAAGACATCGCCATTCTGACCGGCGGCACGGCCTTGTTCGAGAGCCTGGGACGCAAGCTCGAAAGCCTCACGCTGGCCGATCTCGGTCGCGCCAAGCAGGTTGTCGTCGATAAAGACAACACCACCGTCATCGAAGGCGCCGGCAAGAGCGCCGAAATCAAGGGCCGCATCGAGCAGTTGCGTCGTGAGATCGAAAACACCTCCAGCGACTACGACCGCGAGAAGCTCGAAGAACGCCTAGCCAAGCTGGCCGGCGGCGTTGCCAAGCTCAACGTGGGCGCCGCGACCGAAAGCGAAATGAAAGAAAAGAAAGCACGCGTCGAAGACGCGCTGCACGCTACCCGCGCGGCCGTCGAAGAAGGCATCCTGGCTGGCGGCGGTGTGGCTCTGATTCGCGCCGCGGCTACGGTCAAGCGTGACGACCTCGAACAGGACGAAGAAACCGGCTACAACATCGTGCGGCGTGCTTGCCGCGCTCCCTTGACGCAAATCGCCGCCAACGCCGGTCAAGACGGCGGAATCGTGTGCGAAAAAGTCTCCGACGCCAAGGGTAACAACGGCTACAACGCCGCGACCGATACCTATGAGGATATGGTCAAAGCCGGTGTGATCGACCCCACCAAGGTCACTCGCACCGCGCTGCAAAACGCATCCAGCGTTGCTATCCTTCTGCTTACCAGCGACGCGCTGGTCGCCGATATCCCCAAGGAAGAAAAGGCCGCCCCGGCCGGTCCCGGCGGACCCGAGATGTACTAAAACACGCTAGTCGGCAATGTAGCTTATTGCCGTGTAAATAGAGTGTCATTTTCCTGCCCGCCGGCTCGATTCAATTCGGGCCGGCGGGTTTTTTTGTGGGGTTAGGTTTCAGTTTTCGGAAATTATGTTTAGCCCGGTTGCTTGCGACCGGTGAACTGGTGTAGGGCGGGGCGTGACCCGGCATTTTTGCTCAAACGGCCGCAAGCGGCTCGACTAACAATAGTTATAGGGTTGCGCCGCAAAACACGCGGGGACAAGCCCCGCCGCTAACTTCTGTACCAGGATTCGACAAAGTTGAACCGCCGGCTGCGGTCGGCTATAATCGGTTTTGCCCCACCAGTTGCACAATTCAACCCCCCTATTATGTAAAAGGCTCATAGTATGTGCGCTCGGATCCGATTCCTTGATGTCTATTCCCTGGTAGGACTTGCCACCCTGTTCGCTTTGCTCGCGATATTTCTCGCCCCTCGGGCGGCGACTGCCGGCGACGACTTACCAAACCTTATCGTGCCCAACAGTAAGGCGGCGATTACAATCTCGCTGCCCGTGCCCTCGAACAACACTCGGCCCGACGGCGTGACTTGCCTTCTTAAAGAAGTCGGCAGTGCGGCGGACGGCATTGTGGGCCAATGGAGCAAAAGTGTCGATGGCGACGGTACGTCATCCAAAGGCACAGACCAACTGATCGCGATTATCCCGCCGGGCGACAGCAGTTCGGCCACCCGTGAGTTTCAGATCCTATCCTGTCCGGCCGGACAAGAAGTGGCAAAACTGCCCTTTAGCTTCCAGCCCAAGGATGACGCCACGCTTACGCTCATGGAAGGACGGCGGCCCGTGCTGGCTTACAACCATGGCGTGATTACCGGCGAAAACGTTCCCAAAAACGATGGCCGTCGCCAGCGGGCGGGCTATGTGCATCCGATCTGGGGTCTCGACGGCGAGGTGCTGACCGACGATTTTCCCCGCGACCACTATCATCATCACGGGCTGTTCTGGGCGTGGCCGCACGTTTCCATCGACGGACGGGACTACGATCTCTGGATGGGAGTAAACATCCGTCACAAATTCGTGAAATGGCTCGATCGCCAGTCGGGCCCGGTGGCGGGCGTGTTGGGCGTCGAAAACGGCTGGTACGTGGGCGAGCGGAAGGTGATGATCGAACGCGTCTGGCTGCGAGTTTTCAAGGCCGACGACAATTCGCAAGCCATCGACGTTCAGCTTACGTGGATACCAGTCGAGCGGCCGGTTTCGCTTTTAGGCGCCGCCGGCAAGAGCTACGGCGGGCTGACGCTGCGTTACAACATCGGGCCGAAGAACAAGCCCACGATCACCGACCCCAAAGGCGTCGAAAAAGCTGACCTCAAAATCGCCCGGCTGCCTTGGGCCGATATGACGGCCGTTTTCCCCAAACGCGGCGAGAAGATTTCCAAGTCAACTTCGCGCTGCGGCGCGACCGTGATGGTCAGCCCCAGCCACCCCGACTATCCGCCCACCTGGCTAACGCGACACTATGGCATACTTTGCGTCGGTTGGCCCGGCGTCAAGTCGAAGACCTTCCCCGTCGACAAACCGTTTTCGCTCTCGTATCGAGTCCGCATTCACGAGGGCACGCTCGACGCCAAGCAACTCGACGCCACCTATAAAGCCTATGTCAACGGTGAGACGGAAGTGAAATGGAGTGGAGAGTGAGGGGGGCTTGGGACGCGAGTTTTACAGTGGAATACTAACCCGAAGCGCAAGCGAGGAAGGCGCAACGTTTACCATTGTTTCACCGTCCTCGCTTGCGCTTCGGGTTAGTATCGTGACCGCATCAATGACATAGCAATCCGCTAAATATCCGTGCCATTCATGTCTCATGTCCCATGTCTCAAGTCTGACTACTGACTACTCCTCATCGCGGGCATCCCGATAGATCTAAAAAGTTAGTGCCTTGCCGGGGGATGCTTTGTTCCGAGGGATCTACTACGGGAGGCGACTTGAGCCAGACCTGTCCGCAACGGGCCATTTGGTATCCTTTATTGTAGAGACGACGCATAGCATGCATGTTGAATTCCATGCTATTTTCGCCGATGGAGTAGTCTTGCGGGATGGCCGCCATGCGAAAATCCATGCCGGTCAGCAACGAGAGGGTGAATATCCGCACGACATCGTTCCTGGCTTGCGCGGACGTAAGCGCACCCAAAGCGGCAGGCGCAATGCTTAGAGCGCGTGGCTTAACGCATTTTGCGTCGGGGAAGGACTTGCCGGCGATGATGATATACACCTGCGAGTTGGCCAGCGGTTTGTGGCCGGCACGTATTTCGTCTGGCTTCAGGTTTAACATCGACCCGCGGAGGAAAACCTGGCTGGTGGTGCCGCCGTCGACGTGTAACTCGGTGAAGCGTCGTCCGTTGACGCATATCTCGATGGGAACCGGCGGAAAAAAGCCGGGCACAGAGGCCGAAGCCAGCATAATCTTTCGAAACAATTCCAGAGCCCCGGGACGTCCGCTGGTCGCTATTGCGCCCATATCCCATATCACCAGCCGGCCCGTGTCCAGATTTGTAGTGCCGACGTACAGCCGCCGGCCCTGACAATGGGCCGCCGCCACGGCCGCCAACATACGCTGGTCCATGTTCTTCGCAATCAGACGCTCAAGTGGTTTGCTTGAAGCGGCCGAGTCCGACCACAGCACGGCCGCTTTGGGATGCTTGCGGTAAATATCGTCGGAAGAAACATTGGTGTACCAATCACGAATACTCGCGTCGTGACAAGAGCCGAGGAAGGCCATGGGCGCGATGAGGGCCCCGGTGCTGGTGCCTGTTACAACGTCGAAGCAAGGTCGCGTGCCGGTCGTCGTCCAGCCGTTGAGCACGCCGGCAGTAAAGGCTCCGTTGCTGCCTCCGCCAGATAACGCCAAGATATTGAGTCTTTTGCGGCCCGTAGCGGCGGTTTCACCCGGCTCGTCTTTGAAATGCTCGCGCAACGGCGCGGTAAGCTCTTCGAAAACCTCTCGTTCTACCGCTGCGTTGGATGCAGAATCGCCGGTCGCGCCCAGGTCGACCACCATCTCGGGCTTCAAGAGCGTAAGCGGCGCACAATTGTTTCGCTGCCGCGCGCAGCCGCCCATCAGTAGGCAAAAAACCAACGCGACGACAATGCCGCCGAGTCGCAGGCTCTCAGGTGGGCTGTTAGACATCCTTGAGTTCCCCGTTTGCGAGCAATCGCATCAGGTACTGGGAATAATAGTAACGGGTAAAGTATACACCCACAATGGAGGGCTTTTCCCTTTAGGGATGCTTAGGCCCATATTAGACGATGTTTTTTCGAACCGTGCGTGATAGCTTCCGCAGGACCGACTGGTTTTTCCCAGGCGGGAAAGTTTGGCTAATCGGAGCAAAATGCCGGGTCTCGCCCCAGCCTATCAGCGCGAAGCCGCAAGCGGCTGTGGCGTTTGTTTTTGGTGGGATTCTTATTACTGGTCTCCCGGGGTCTTTTATTCACCTGCTGCCGGGGGACACTCCGCGATACGTAAGCCGTTTACCAGTAACACATTATGAATCCTTAGCGGCCGCCGATTATCTGACCTTTACCTGATCGGCGGTAACGGGCAGAATACCGCCTCCGTGGGCAGATTGATCTCACGGTGGGCCGACCCCACTGCTTTGAGACCCAAGTTAGTGGAAAACGGCGAAACAAAACACGCGTCAGGTCAAGGATGACCCAATTTACCAGCAAGGAGTGCTGAAAGTGACGAAGTTCAAGATCCTCGCCGCGGTAGCGGCAATCGTGCTCACTAGTGGTGTCTTAGCGACCGATTCTTACGGTCAGTACCAGCAGCAGCCGGGCGCTGCCCCGGCAGCCCAGCCGGTGCGTTCGTCGGTGGCACTATTAGACGTCGGTTACGTCTTCAAGCAAAACGCCCACTTCGATGCCCTTAAAGAGAATCTCAAGCTCGAAATGCAACGGGCCGACGCCACGCTCAAGGCTAAGCGAGATTCGATTATCCAAAGGGCCAAGGCTCTGAAGGAACTGCGAATTGGAACGCCCGACTACAAGGCCCTCGAATCCCAGGTAGCCAAGCTTCAAGGCGAGCTTCAAGTTGAAGTCCAGCTTATGAAGAAAGAACTCATGATGAAAGAGGCCAAGATTTATCATGAGGTCTACACCGAGATCTACCAAGAGGTCGAGGCCATTGCGCAGGCTTACGGTTTTACAGCCGTGATCCAGTTCAGTGGCGACCGTGCCACGCCCGAGAATCCTGAAGCCATTATGCGAGAGATCAGCAAGCCGATCGTCTGGCACAATGCTTCGCTGGATATTACTCCGGAAGTGCTGAAGCGACTCAGCCAGCGTAGCGCCAACTCCAATAGCCGTCAGGGCATTCCGCAACCGCGACGATAGTGCCCAAGCACATCGGCAATCCGCGTG
>CAZISU010000282.1:0-7078 GCA_964541935.1 uncultured Planctomycetaceae bacterium
GCAAGATGGCGAACATAATGGCCGTTTCGTCGGGTCGACCTATCACCGAATCGATCACCTTCTGCACGGCGAAGCGGCTTTCGAGGCTCTCGGTCTCGATGCCCAACTGGCGCACGAAATCCGTCAGTGCCTTGAGCTTCCGCGGGGTCGGTTGCTCGTGGATGCGACGCAGGAAGAACAGCTCCTTGTCGCGCAACGTCTCGGCAACTGCCTCGTTGGCCGCCAGCATGAACTCCTCGATCATCTGGTGGCTTTCGGTGTTTTCGGTCTCGTGAGCACCGACCACCTCGCCGTTTTTGCCCAAATCTATTTTCACCTCGGGCAGCGACAATTCCAAAGCTCCTAGCTTGAAACGCCGCTTCCGCAGCACCCGCGAGAGCTTGTGCATGCGGCCCAATAGATCGTGAACCTTCGCTCCCAGCTTTTTGCGCCAGGGCTTAGGATCTTCGAGGAACTCGTCGACCTGCTCGTAAGTCAGCCGTTTTTTGCTCTCGATGGCCGCCGAATGACACTCGCTATCGACGCGCAACCCGTCGGGCGTGAACTCCATGAACACGGTCTTGGTGAACCGCACCTTGCCCGGTTGCAAACTGGCCAAGCCGTTGGAAATAACCTCGGGCAGCATAGGTATCACGCGGTCGGGCAGATACACACTCGTTCCGCGATGCACGGCCTCGCGATCGAGGGCCGATCGCGGGCGTACGAAATGCGACACGTCGGCGATATGCACGCCCAGCCGCCAATGCCCGTTGTCCAGCTTTTCTAGAGAAATGGCATCGTCGAAATCACGCGCGTCGGCCGGGTCGATGGTGATGATCGTTTCGGCCGTCAGATCCAAGCGGTCCTCGGGCACAGTATCGTCATGACGTTCGGTAACCCGATGGGCCTCTTCGATGGCGTCTGCGGAGAACTCGTCGGGCAGTTCGTACTGACGGATGATCGAAAGCGTGTCGACGCCCGGCTTGCCCCGCGAGCCCAGCACCTCGGTAATCACGCCCTCGCCCTCGCGAAACGACGAGGGGAAGCGGATCATCTCGAAAACCACCTTGTCGTCGGTCCGCACGCCCTTCGCGCCCGGATCGCCCACATAGACGGGATCGGAGAAAAGCGAGCCGTCGACCTGTACGAAAGCCCCGGCGGCCGATTCCTGATATGTGCCCACGAACTGGTGCGTCTGCCGCTCGAGCACCTCGACGATCTCGCCCCGCGGGCCCAGATCCTTGTCGCGGCCTTTACGGTCTTGCTGAAAATCGTCCTTGCGGGGCTTGATGAGTTGAATTATCACCAGATCGCCGGTGGCCGCGTCGCCGCTGCGTTTGGCGGGAATATAGACATCCGCCGATCTATCGGCCACCTGCTTCCCGTCGGTGCCCCTGGGCCGCACGAACCCGAACCCGCGTTCGGTGCGCTGAAAAACGCCCACCAACTGGTTGCCCTTGAGCTTGTGCCCACGTTTGTCCTTAGATTTTTTTTCTTTTTTACTCGCCGTCTTGTCTTTTTTACTAACAGCCTTGTCTTTAATCGATGTTTCCGTTGTCTTACTCTCTGTCTTAACCTGTGTTTTGTCCGTTGCCTTTTTGGCAATCTTTTTTGTGTCAGTCGCTGCCCCACCCGTCTGGACACCCATTTCCAACAAATGGTTCGCCCTATAAACGAGCAAGCCTCGGCGGATCATGCGTTTGAGCGTGCGTTTGAACTCAGCAATCTGATCCTTGGGTACATTCAAACGCTTGGCAATCTGACGCGGTTTGATCGGCTGATAGTTCTTGCCCGAGGCGATATCCAAAATTGCCTTTTCGAGCTGTTCATTGTCGCCGCGTTTTTTTTCGCTGCGTTTTTTTTCGTCGCGATTTTTATCGCCGTGTTCGTTTTCTTTCTCCACAACAACCTCCATGGACTCGTTGGTCCCCTCTAAAGTGTCTCGTTTGTTTACTATTTTCTTCTCCTGCCGTTACAAATATGTTTATTTTCGTTAATGTTTTGTGTGCAGTATTTTATACCTCACCCTCGCCGCTTTGCACCGCCGCTTGCCCCTTATACAGCTTCCGTCCCAAGTTCGGATGATACGCCGTCCAGGGGCTATCGACGTTGGGGTCGTCGCGCATCAATTGTTCGAAGGAGGTGATTTTTGCGTCTAGGTTGTCTAATTGCGCCAGCGCCATGGCCTCTAGTGTCATTGGCAGTTTGGGGCTGCCATACTCATATTCGCCGTGGTGGCTAATGAGGATATGTTTCAGCCGCATAACCGTTTCGGCGTCGATCGCTTCGCCGGAAAGCTTTTCCGCCTCGGCGACCTTGGCCTCCAACATGCTTACCGACAATACCAGGTGGCCGATCATCTGGCCCTGGTCGCTGTAGCTCAATTCACGTTCGTAGTTCAGTTCTTCGAGTTTGCCGATGTCGTGAATGAAGGCCCCGCTCAGGAGCAGATCGCGGTCGATTTGCGGATAGCACGTCGCGATCCGCTGAGCCAGTTCCATCAGCGAGGCCGTGTGTTGCAGAAGCCCGCCGCGATAGGCGTGATGGTTCTTAATCCCGGCCGGCGCCTGGGTGAACTTTGCCATAAACTGGTCATCGAGCAGAAAACACTCGGCCAAATTCCGTAGCGAGAGGTTTTCCATGCCGCGCAGCATTTCGCTCACACGAACCACCAGCCGATCAATGTCGGCCGTTGTCATGGTGGTAAAATCGGCCTCGTCTACTTCGCTGGGGTCCACGCGAGTCAGACGTGTGGCAATCATCTGTATTGTACCCTGAAAAAGCTGCGTTGTGCCTTCCACACGTACAAAATCTCCGTTTTCGAACGTTTTATACAGGGCTTCCGACGCGTTCCAAAGCCGCGTGTTGACCGAACCGGTGCGGTCGGTAAGCAGTAGTTGCAGATAAAGATTACCGTTTCGGTTGGGTCTTAGTTGCTTTTCCGAGGCCATGAAGACCTGGTCAACGGTTTCCTGAGCAGTAAGCTGATTTATATAGCGTCGCGACATTATATCACTAGGGGGTTATTGGGGAATCATCAAGTTAGCGGCGATTCTGAGCAAGAATAAAGAGACATACGATTTTAGGCCCGTACTGCCACCTATACAAGGGGGCCGGTCTGCCGGAAAACCGTCCGCATGCGCCCCGTCCCGCCTGTATTTTCGCTCCAAGCCACCATGTTTCTCATTGCGAAGTTTCTACTTAACCCTAAAACCACGCGGCAAATCCACCCGGGTGGTTGGACGATGATCGTTGCTCGCTAAAATGGGGCCTTTGGAAATAGGTAATATCCAATCAGCATATTCCATCAGGAGATCGAACACGTTGGGCATCTTCATTTCAATTGACGGCTGTGACGGCACCGGAAAGTCGACCCAGCTCGAACTGCTGTGCGAGTGGCTCGGTGGGCTTGGCCACGAGTTGGTCACCTGTCGCGACCCCGGTAGCACCGATCTGGGCGAGGCCGTCCGCGAGTTGTTGCTCATGCGCCACGATCTGCGCATCGACCGCCGTAGCGAAATGCTGCTCTACATGGCCGCCCGCTCGCAGTTGGTCGAAGAGGTCATCCGGCCAGCCCTGGCCGCCGGTAAGACGGTGGTCTGCGACCGCTTTCTGCTGGCCAACGTCGTCTACCAGGGCCGCGCCGGAGGGCTCGATCCCGATACGCTGTGGCAGGTGGGCCGCGTTGCCACCGACGGGCTTTCGCCGGACCTGACAATCGTCCTCGATATGCCGTCCGAAGCTGCCGCCGCACGTCTGCAGAGGACCTTGGATCGCATGGAACAGCAAGGTGATGCCTTTCATGCCCGCGTCCGCGACGGTTTCCTGGCCGAAGCCCAGCAGTTCGCAGCCCGTTTCGAAAACGCACGTATTGAAGTAATCGCCGCCGATCGTTCTATTGAGGAGATACGGGATGAGATTCGCAATGTTGTTCAAGCGTGTTTGAAATAGAAGGCAGAAATGACGAATGTCGAAACCAGAATGAGGAATGAATTGCACATAAAAACAAGGGCGCGAAAATGCCTGCCTTAACGCGCGAACAAAAATTAAAAGCGGCGGCTCGTTTGTACTGGTCTGCCAGAGCGTTAAAAGAAGCCTACTTTAGAAAAATCCATCCCGAATGGGATGAGGCCAGGGTTAAGCGTGAAGTAAAGGAGTGGATGCTTTATGCAAGATCATGATATTTTTCTATTGTATTGTAATAAGTTTGCCTCCCTTGGTATCGAGTACATGGTAACTGGCAGTGTAGCTTCAATTCTATATGGAGAGCCCAGGTTAACTCATGATATTGATATGGTTCTATCCGTTGAAGAACTCGACTGCAAAGCTTTTGCGATAGAATTTCCACTGGATGATTTTTATTGTCCCCCGGTAGAAGTCTTAATGATTGAAAGCCGACGCTCGCAACGAGGTCATTTTAATCTCATTCATCACGAAACGGGTTTTAAGGCTGATATTTATATTGCATCCGATACTGCTTTTAATAAGTGGGCCTTTGCTAATAAGTCCGAAATAAATCTTGCGGGAGGAAGCCTTTATGTGGCTCCTGTTGAGTATGTTTTGGTGAATAAAGTAGCTTTTTATCACGAAGGTGGATCTTCTAAGCATGTTGCTGACATAAAGGGGATGCTCGAACACTCAGGAGAGTTGATTAATTGGGAAACCGTAAACAAGGAACTTGAGCGTTTAAGTCTTAATGATACATTCAAGAAGATGATTTCAGATAATTACTAATACCAAAAGCGATACCACATCCATGTCTTGGCACGGCGTTCTCGGACACGACGAAGTTGTAGAACAGTTCCGCCGCGCGGTAGGCCGCGGCCGGCTGGCCACGAGCTTTTTGTTCGTCGGCCCCAGCGGCATCGGTAAATACACATTTGCCATGCGGCTTGCACAGGCCTTGCTTTGCCAACAGAGCGACCCACGCGCGCTTGATGCTTGCGGAGTGTGCGAGAGCTGTGTTCAGATGGATGCCGGTACGCACCCCGACCTGGCAGCCGTTTCCCGTCCGCCCGAAAAGTCCTTCGTGCCGCTGGAACTCTTGATCGGCGACAAGGATCACCGCATGCGTGAGGGCTTGTGCCATCAGATCGGGCTCAAGCCGTTTATGGGCGGCCGCAAGATCGCCGTTATCGACGACGCCGACTACCTCAACGTCGAGGGCGCCAACTGCCTGCTGAAAACACTGGAAGAGCCGCCACCACGGTCGGTGCTGATTCTGATTGGCACCAGCGCCGCGCGGCAACTGCCCACCATTCGCTCACGTTGCCAGATCATCCGTTTCCAGCCGCTGGCGGAAGACGTCCTGGCTCAACTCCTGGTCGAGCAAGGCGTGGTGTCCGATGTCGAAACGGCCCGCGAACTGGCCGCCCAAAGCGAAGGCCGCTTGGATCTCGCAACCGAAATGGCCCAACCGGAAATTCAGCCCTTCCGCGAGAATCTGCTCCGCGGCCTGGCCGAACCGTCGCCCAACAGCCTGCGGCTCTCGGCAGCCGTGCTGTCCTTCGTCGAAGAAGCCGGCCGCGAACCGGCCCTGCGACGTCGCCGCCTGGCTCAGGTCATTCGCCTTGCCATAGAATTTTATCGCCAGGTCGTCCGTGCGGCGGGCGGAGCCACGACACCGCACGAGCGGCTATTGACCGAACTGCTAGACCGCTCGCTAGCAACCTGGGCCGCCGTCGATAGCGTCGCCGCAAACTGCCTGGACCGCTCCCTAGACGCCCTTTCGCAAATCGACCGCAACGTCCACCAAACGGCCCTGATAGAATGCTGGCTGGACGATCTGGCCAGAATTTATATGCCCTAGCGTACGGAAGTCTTTCAGCTCCAGTCAAGTTCCAATCCACTTGCCCTCAGTAAGGCAAGAGATAAGGCTTTTTGAATCGCGAAACCGATTCCAAAAGTCTCTTGGACTAATTGCTTCGCCGCGAGGTGGGGCGAAGGGGGTAAATTGGCGGATCGGCTTGGCGGCCGGGAGACGCTTGGAGCGATTGTGACGGTTGCGATCTGGGAAGCTCATTGCCGGCATGCAGCAGTGTTTGGCTCCGTCCTTTGCGAGCGAAATGGAGGAACTGGAATGGAACTGTCCATTTTCCTTCGGAACCAATTCGAACGGCTCGTTAAGAGGGCTGACCTACCCCCCCGGCCAATGCTTTTTCACGCTTTACGGGCAAGCCGAGAAACAGAGTTGGTCAAGAAGCATCCGATCCATACGGTGACGTCCTAGCTAGGTAACTCCCCCAAAATTGCGATGAAACACTACTTAATGACGACAGATGACGACTTTCAGAAGGCCATATCTGGGAGTGAGACGGCAACGCATAAGGCCAACGTATTTCGGCGTCCGTATCACCTCATATTGCTTCGTACAAGAAACAGCAAAACCCCGTTTTATAGAGAAAAACGAGGTCTTACTAAGTCCTACGATATCATCAGCGGAGAGGACAGGATTCGAACCTGCGGAGGGCTTGCACCCTCACGGATTTAGCAAACCCGCGCTTTCGACCACTCAGCCACCTCTCCTAAGGCCTTTGGCAGAAACAACTTACGACATTTACTGCCACTAGGCTTTACTTGCTGTCACTACGCGTATTCTATAAACGGTAATAACATTGCCTCGCACGGCTTAGGCCCGCACGGGCGAAGCCACCTTAACCCTAACAATCGGAGGTGACTAACGCATAAGTCTACTAAAAATTCTCGGAAGCGTAAAGCAGGTAGGCATAAAAAACACCGTCGGTGCCGAACATTGCGTTCGACCCCGACGGTGTCAGTAATTACCTAACAGCCCGTTAAAAAAAGGGAACTTTTCAACGAATCCTAACGCCGCCTACGCGATACGAACAGGCCCAGGCCCATTCCCAAAAGCATGGCGAACGTCGACGGTTCGGGGACGCCGGCCATGAAGTGTGCATTGGCTTGCGCATAGGTCAACGCCGAGCTATACAGAGCCACTTCGTCGATCTGATCTTCATAGTCGCCATTGGCGTTCATGGCACCGATCCACATACCGGCACCCAACATATCCGCGGCCGGGCCATAGGTGTACTGGTACGACTTGGCTTGGGGAGTTGTGGTATAGGAGTAATGCGTGACA
>CAZISU010000283.1:0-7068 GCA_964541935.1 uncultured Planctomycetaceae bacterium
GTGTAGCTGCGGTAATCACGGAACTGACCTCCGGGTGGCCTTGCCAACGGTTCGACGTCGGCACGGCATGGCATGGGGCCGAATGTGTTGCTTCGTCCATGAACTAGGCATAGCGATCCGACGCAGCTAGTGCATCCTGGCCGGTCCATAGGTGGGTTCAGAAACCGAAGGTGCCCGGGCCCAACCGACGAAGTCAAACAATAAAACGTGCTTGACGCGCCGTCTGTAGTGCCTTGACAACCCCCGTTGTCTGCTTGGAGAATGCTACGCCGGTGGTATCGGTCATTTGGTGGGCTAAAATGCATCGCTCCAAGTAATCACATTGTAACCGAAACGAAGGAAAAATGCAATAGTTTGAGCGGTTCTGGACTTGCAGGTAGGCTTGCTGTAATGTCACGCTACACCTTACACAGCAACGACTTACGGAAACACAATACTCACCAGAAGATTTCATATGGCATTTATCGCCTCTAACCAATGGGGGGTTCAGACCGTCGTTAGCGACTTGCTTCTCATGCGTTCGTAAGCTAGGTAGGGGTAGTCTTCAGCAGAAGGCAGAGATCTTGTGCCTCACAAGACGCTAGCCTCAAACCGAGGTCTTGAAACCAGACATCTGGTCGGTTGACGCGCAAAAAGCGTGCCGATAAACTGGCTGGCTTGCCAAAAGGCTTCGGGAGTCAACAATTAAAAACCCACCCGCCAAGTAGTCCAAAGCACCTTTTGTTAGCCCCAATCCTGTTTTTACAAAAAGCATAAGAGCCCTTAATTCCCGGTGCTAACGGTGACAAATCCCACCGACGACCGCTCAGCAATGGCCCGAGCGTACGGCTGGACAGCACAGATAACCACAATTTCACTTGAAATGGTGCTACCCGCTCTGGGAGGAGTTTGGCTGGACGGAAAACTTGGCACAAAATTTTTATTTTTGTTACTTGGCGCTGTGCTCGGATTCGTTGTCGGCTTTTGGCATTTGCTCAAACTGACCGTTCACACGGGCGAAAACACGCAAGATAAACAGAATAAAACCCATAGATAAAGCCGATAATAATTCGGTTAATAATGACAACACTGTTAATGAAATTGCGAGAGAAGAGTTTGCCGGCCCGCATCGCCGTACTTGCGGCGATCGAGGCAGTGGCGCTTGCGATTTCGTTGCCGGTGGCATGGTTAATAGGCGGTCACTTTGGAATGCTTGCCGCTACAATAGCGGCGGCGGCCTGCCTCATCGGTGGCGTCTTGGCTCTGGCCATAAGCGGTCTTTTCCAAGATCCCGCGCAAGCCTTTGCCGGCGTACTGCTGGGTATGGGCACAGACATGGGCGTACCGTTGGCGGTAGCCGTGGCCTGCCATCTGGGCGGTGGCGAACTATCGCGAGCTGGTGTTATGTTTTATCTTTTAATATTCTTCCCCATTACGTTGACGGTCAAAACGGTATTGTCATTGCCGAAGATGACCTCGCGTGTGCCCCTTGAGAATGGACAGGCAAGCTGATGGCAGCAGATCCGGCCAAACTGTTCGAGCACGTGAAGGACACGACCGATGGTCATCACTATTTCCATCTGCCCGGCGACACGTTAATACCGATTCCACAGCCGTTTTATGACCCCGCAACGGGCAACGGCTTCATGATCACAAAATTCATGGTCTTGGAGCTTGTGGCCGCGGCCATCATCATGATCGTGTTCATCTGGTTCGCGCGAAAGATCGCCGGCGGCCGTCCTCCCAAGGGACGGTTCTGGAACATGGTCGAGATGATGTTGCTGTTCATACGCGACGAGGTGGCCCGACCGGCCATCGGCAAAAAGGACGCGGGTCGGTTTCTACCGTTTTTATGGACCGCATTTTTCTTCGTGCTGGGCTGTAACCTGTTGGGTATGATCCCCTGGGCCGGCTCGCCCACAGGGGCCTTTGCAGTTACAGGCGCGTTGGCTGTGATGACTTTCGTGACCGTGGTGGGGGCCGGCATGATGAAGTTCGGCGCGGTGGGTTTTTGGGTCGGCCAGGTGCCGCACATGGAACTGCCGCTAGTAATGTCGATCTTCATTAAACCCATGGTTTTCGCTATCGAAGTCATGGGCATGTTTATCAAACACTTCGTGTTGGCCGTGCGTTTGTTGGCCAACATGTTCGCCGGCCACTTGGTGTTGGCCGTACTATTATCGTTTATCGCCGCGACCGCCGAGCTGCATTTGCTCTTGTGGTCGGGCGTAACCATGGCCAGCATTTTCGGCGCGACGGCCTTGAGCATGCTCGAGTTATTCGTTGCCTGTTTGCAGGCCTATATTTTTGTTTTTCTATCCGCACTGTTTATCGGCATGGCGGTACATCAGCACTAGGCTGGTGTATTAATGTGCCGAACGATCCACGATATTTGAAGGAGACAGGTCAAGTGAGCAAGTTGTCCACAATTGCAGCTTTGTGCTTCGTAATGGTATTGGTTTTTGCGACCCCCGTATTCGCCCAAGATCCCCCGGCCAACGGCGTGGCGGCCCCGTCCACCTCATGGGAGATTCTCTCCGGCGCTTCGTTCGGAGCCGGACTGGTCATCATCGGCGCCGGCTACGGCATCGGCAAGATCGGTTCCTGCGCGGTCGAGAGCATGGCCCGTCAGCCCGAGGTTGCCGGCAATATCCAAACTGCGATGATCATCGCGGCGGCCCTGATCGAAGGAGCTACCTTCTTCGGCCTGATCGTCTGCATGTTGTCGTTCATGATGTAGTCGACCGTACGTTTGTTTACGGCGACGTTATTTACTGAAAGTACAATGCCCCTTGAGTGATAGGGCTACGACATGATTCGTTTACGAGTCGTATCCAGCTTGATTTTCGGCCTGGGCCTTTTGGCTCTGGGCTCGGGCTCCGTTTGCGCCGCCGATGGCGACCACGCGACGGACGCCCAGAAGCGACACGCTGTTGCCAAACAGGTTGAAGCAGCGGAAGGCGCGAAAGTCAAGGAGGAAATTAGGGAAGCCATTCCCGGCCATCAAAAAGGCGAACACGACGCCCACGGCGGCGACGCCCACGGTTCGGGCAGCGGCGCTAAGCCCAACAACAATCCGCTGGAGTTCAAAAAGGACTTGGCACTGTTCACGGGCGTTGTCTTCATCGTTTTGCTTCTAATACTTTGGAAATTCGCCTGGGGCCCGATCTCCAAAGCGTTGGACCATCGCGAGGAGGCGGTTGCCCGGCAGATTTCCGAAGCCGCCCAGAGCAACGAGGAAGCCAAGCAGCTTCTGGCCCAATACGGCGAGAAGCTCGACCAGGCCAAGGATGATGTCCGCGGCATTCTCGATCAGGCTCGTTGCGACGCCGAGGGCGTTGGACAAGAGATCGTGGAAGCGGCCAAGAAAGACGCCAAGGCGGAACAGAAACGGGCCATACGAGAAATCGACACGGCCACCGGGGCCGCCTTGCAGGAATTGGCCGAAAAGAGCGCCACCATGGCGGTCCAACTGGCCGGCAAGATCGTGGGCTCGGAACTCCGCGCCGCCGATCACGCCAAACTGGTCGAACAAACCGTAGCCCAATTCGGCGATGAAAAGTAGGGTGCGTGCTTGCACGCACCGACACAAAATCCGGAATTATACAAACACGTTGGTGCGTGCAAGCACGCACCCTACACAACACCAACCAGTACCAGCCGATGGCCAAAGACTCAGAAGCACTTGATTCCCGATACGCGGCCGACGCGGATGTCGACGTCGGTCGGGAGCACGTCGGAAACGTCTATGCCGAGGCGTTGCTGGCTTCGGCCCAGAAGGCCGACGCGTTGGAAGAGGTTATGGAAACCTTCGACTCGTTGGTCGACGACGTGTTGTCAGGCGCGCCCGAGTTCGAAGCCATACTGGCCTCGAAGCTGATTGGGCACGACGAGAAGGTCGAAATTCTGGACCGGGTTTTTGGTGCAAAAACCTCGCCCATGTTTCTCGACTTCCTCAAGGTCGTCTCGCGGCACGAGCGGCTGGATTGCCTCCGCGCCATCCATCGTCAAGCACATGTGCTTTATGACGAGATTAAAAAACGCGTGCCGGTTCGTCTTACCACCCCGGTGGCAATCGACGACGCGCTGGTCGCGAAAATCAAAGAAAACATCACGAAACTTATTGGCGGTGAGCCGATTCTCCGGTGTGATACGGATCCGGAATTGATCGGTGGGGCCGTTTTGCGGATCGGCGATACCGTCTACGACGGATCGATCGCCACCGCGCTGCAAAATACGTGTCAGCAAATGATTGACAGGAGCGTCCATGAAATTCAAAGCCGACGAGATCGCTTCAGTAATCCAGCAGGAAATTGAGCAATATCAATCCCAGGTCGACGTCCGCGACGTCGGCCGAGTGCTGGAAGTAGGCGACGGTATCGCCCGAGTATACGGCCTGGCCGACGTAATGGCCGGTGAGATGGTCGAATTCCCTAGCGGCGTGCACGGCCTGGCCTTCAATATCGAAGAGAACTCCGTGGGTGTGATCATCCTCGGCGATTACCTCGATATCGAAGAAGGCGACGAGGTCAAAAGCACGGGACAACTGTTGAGCGTACCGGTTGGCGAAGGCGTGATCGGTCGCGTCCTCGACCCGCTGGGCAATCCGCTCGACGGCGGACCGCCGGTCACCACCAGCGAACGACGCCCGGTCGAAACCATGGCACCGGGCATCGCCGGACGCCAGCCGGTTAAAGAACCGTTGCAAACCGGCATCAAGGCCATCGACGCCATGACGCCCATCGGCCGCGGCCAACGCGAGCTGATCATCGGTGACCGCAAGACCGGCAAAACGGCCATTTGCATCGACACGATCATTAACCAAAAAGGCAAGGGCGTTAAGTGCTTCTATGTGGCCATCGGCCAGAAGGAGTCGACCGTCGCCGGCCTGATCGAGGTGCTCCGCAAGGAAGGGGCCATGGACTACACGACCGTGATCCTGGCCGGTGCCAGCGATCCGGCTCCCTTGCAATACGTCGCGCCCTATGCCGGTTGCTCCATGGCCGAGTATTTCACATACAAAGGCGAACACACCCTGGTGGTCTACGACGACCTTTCCAAACAGGCCGTGGCATATCGGCAGCTTTCGCTTTTGATGCGTCGTCCGCCCGGCCGCGAGGCCTACCCGGGCGATATTTTCTACTGTCATAGCCGGCTGCTGGAACGTTCGGCCAAGCTTAGCGACGAACTGGGCGGCGGGTCGCTAACGGCCTTGCCCATCGTCGAGACGCTCGAAGGTGAGGTTTCGGCCTACATTCCCACGAATGTGATTTCAATCACCGACGGTCAGATCTACCTGCAACCCGACCTGTTCTTCAAGGGCCAACGTCCGGCCATGAACGTGGGTATTTCGGTTTCGCGCGTGGGCGGTTCGGCCCAGGTGCCGGCCATGAAAAAGGTGGCCGGCGGTTTGCGGCTCGACCTTGCATCGTTCCGCGAGTTGGAAGCCTTCGCGCAATTGGGAACCGACCTGGACGCCGCCACGCAGGCGCGTCTGGACCGCGGATACAGCTTGACCGAACTGCTCAAGCAGGGCCTCTACGAACCGCTACACGTCACCGACCAGGTGATCAGTATTTTTTCGGCAACAAATGGTTACCTCGACTCGGTCGAAGTTGCCGACGTATCCGCCTGGACCAGCGGTCTTTTGAAGTACATCAACTCCGAAAAGAAACCGCTCTGGCAAAAGATTACCGATAGCAAGGACCTCGACGACGCATCTCGCGCGGAACTGGTCGAGGCCATCGAGACCTACGCGGCTACTCAACCCACAGCCACCGCTAAGGAAGACGCTGCGGTCGCGGCTAAGGATAAACCGGCCGCACGAGTAGTCGAGGGCGGCGGAACGGGCAAACTCGAATGGAAAATCATCCCCGGCCAGAAAGCGTCGCGTCTGGCCGTTGACAACCGCGAAGCCAATAAAAACGACACCTTCGCCGCCGTCGTGCTCGAACGCGTGGGAGCCGCCTCCGCCGAAATCGTGCTGCGCGGCAATATCGATTGCGGCAAGGCCGGCAAGACCTCGTTCGAGTGGAAAATCAAATCGTCCGGCGGATCCGACAAAAAGACCATCGAGGTTGGAGACGCCAAAATCGCGATCTTGGCTACCGATTGCCCCGACCCACACGGCCGCTTCGTAATCGCCAAGCCGTCCGGCGGAGCCAAGGTCAAAAACATTTCGCTGCGAGTGGACTCGATCGACAACCAATAAATACGTAGGATGCGTGCTTGCACGCAACGCCTTACGGTTGAACCACGTTGCGTGCAAGCACGCACCCTACATGAATCACAATTCCCGCCCACTAACAAAAACTAACTTCCAATGGCCAAAGCCCGAGCACTCGACAAACGGCGAAAATCGGTCCGCAGCATCCGCAAGATCACGCGGACGATGGAGCTGATTGCCACCGCGCGTTTTAAGAAGGCAATGGATCGCGCCACCGCGGCCGCGGCTTTCACCAACCGAGTCACCGCCCTGGTGGGCGACCTCGTGCGTAGCGGCCTGGAGATCCAGCACCCGCTGCTCGAAGGCCGTTATCCGGTCCGCAAGGCAACGCTCTTGGTGCTCTCGGCCAACCGCGGGCTGTGTGGCGGATACAATGGCAGCGTCTTGCGACTAGCCAAAGCCCGCTGGGATCAACTCAAAGCCACCATCCCATCGGTCAGTCTGGAAGTCTCCGGCAAGCGTGGCATCTCGGCCTTCCGCTTCCGCAAAATCGAACCGCACAAGGCCTTCACGCATTTTGAAGACCGCCCGCAATTCGACGAGGTCGAAGTCCTGGCCAACCATTTCCTGGAAGCCTACGAGGCTGGCGAGCTAGATCGGCTCGACGTAGCCTACACCAGATTCCACAGCCTGGGCCACCAAGAGGCCGTGGTGGAAACGCTGCTGCCCTTGGCGGAAGTCTCGGGCATGGAAGACTCGCCCGAAGATATGGCACCCTCGGGCGAAACCCCATTCGAATTCCTACCCTCGCCCGAAAGCATCCTCGACGAGGTCATCCCGGCCAGTTTCAAGGTCAAGCTCTTCAAGTGCTTCCTGGACTCGGCCGTAAGCGAACAAATCTCAAGAATGATGGCCATGAAGGC
>CAZISU010000284.1:0-7061 GCA_964541935.1 uncultured Planctomycetaceae bacterium
CCTTCAGCTCATTCCCAATTACCATCGGCATAACCAGAAGCGACTTAATGCGTTGCTGCCGGAAGTGGTCCCTCTCTACTCGCGCCTCTTCAGGCAACTTCTCGACCGATGAAATGCATACGGTTTCGTTTTTTCTGATGCGACTTGAAAACCACGGCAACTCAACATCAAGCGTCATGCCTTGCATGTTATCGATTTGCGGCTCCACTCCTTCGGCGCACCACTCGTGTGTATTGTCCATTGTTGCGCCGTCATCGCGCATGAGAAATATGTAACAGCGGTCCACCTCGGAGAAACTGCCTGTTTTTCGCAGCGCATCGTTTATGTACTTGTCGATTTCGTGCGACTGCAATCGCGCAAATAGCGACGATAGCTCCGCAATATTTTTCTCCAATTCCATCCGGTGCCGCAACTCGAGTTCCGTCTTTTTGCGATCCGTAATATCCTTGTTAATTCCCCTGTAACCCCGCAGTGTCCCGTCTTCGTCAACCATAGGAACGCCGGAGGTCTCGAAATAAATCTCGCGACCGTCGGCTCCCAGGTGCATGCTCTCGAATCCGCTAAAAGGCTTTTTCGAGGCGGCACATTCCTCGAACAACTCTCGCGCCCGGACTGCATCCTCCGCTGGCAAGATGCTCAAAGGCGTCTTGCCGACCAGTTCTTTCTTATCGTAACCCAACAATCCCTTCGACATCGGCCCCACGTGGATAAACTCCATTTTGTCGTTCACTTCCCAAAGCCAGTCGCTCGTTAGTTCGCTTACGGAGATGGATTGTCGTTCGAGTTCATTTCTACAATTCTCGGACGCGGCCGCTTTGAGCCAAAGGATGGCCCCAATCACCAACGAAGATAAGCCGAAAATGTACAACGCGTGAATCAGCCCCGTATGCGCAAGACTCACGGAGGCGGCTTGCCGAAGAAGGCCGGCGGCCGCTAAACGCTCGATTACAACAAGCAGACTCCCGCAGAACGTTATCACCAAACCCGCGACAATCCAGGACCAACCCGGACGTTGCCGATTACTCTTCCGTCCCAAAATGCCAAGGAAAATCCACACGCCCAAAAGCATGGCCGCTTGCAGGATTGCCGATGCCAACTCACTCATCACATAACCTTGCTGGTTTCGTTCGCCGCGTAATAAGGAAACTCATTTGTCCATAACAGTCCTCTATTACGGCCTGCCCCCCATGATGACTCCCTGCGAAAAGGGGGAGATCCCCACCGTTATCTTAAACATACTTTGTGTTCCGTGATTCAAGCGAGATTTCCAGCCCCCTGTGACGAAAATTGCCCACGGCAAAGATCCCCGCAACCAACGCTGGCCGCGTGGAACAAAATCCCGACTTGCCCTAGTAAAACAGGCATTTACTGCATGACGCCCCCCCCGTCGCGGGTGGCTTGCCGCCGATTACCGCGACTTGCCAACTTTTGAGTTCTATAGATTGCAGTAGACGGGGGCTGCCTCGCAACGGGCCTGCCTCGCAACGGGCCTTCAACCGAAACAAACGACATGGGAGACGATTATGAGCACTACGCTTTCTACTGACTTGAATCGAAGCACCAAACGCTTCAACGATTATGCAGGCGACCTGATAAGCTCGGGGGACAATACTTTTCTAGACCGCCTGGGCATGTTCCTGGCCTTTTGCAGCGACGACCCCGTCCTCGGCGAGATCTGCCAAAAATTCTCCGCCGTTAACTGCGGCACGGCCGAAGGCTGGTACAACCGCCAAAAACCCCAACGCCTAATGGTCTTCCCGGTCAATAGCAACGAGCGCGCAGCCCTGCAACTCAAAATCCTCACCGCAATCCACGACCGGCACCTGACCATGGAACACTTCGTCAACGATTTCCACCTCTTCAAAAAGGGAAACTTCCCCTCCCGCACAGCCGCATTCTGCGACTCCGTCGTAGAACCCCTCTGCCGAGAAATCAACTACAAACTCGAAGACCTGTGCCAAGCCGAAGACTGATCGATACCGGTGGATATCGCCCGCACTGGCCGCTCGTCAGCCAGTGCGAGCCAGAACCAGTGCGAGCCAGAACCAGTGCGAGCCAGAACCAGTGCGAGCCAGTGCGGGACGTTGAGTATGTCAACTACCCTTACTGCTCGGATTGATTCATGAAAAGAATTGTGCCATCCGCATGCCAATAGGAATCGCCACAAACCATGTCTTCCGGCACACCGCCCACTTCCACGGGCGGGGAATCGCCGCAAATGTGGAGGCGATATAGACGCCTGCACTTGTCCCCGGGGCCTTTTGCGCCAAAGATCACATGATCGCCGTCGCCGCCCCAGGCGATCGGTTGGCCGAAACTGGCGCGAAGCTCATTGCAAAGCGGATTGCTGATCACGCGATGCTCGCGTTCTTCTCCTTCGACATGCACAACGACGATTTTCTTCGTTCCATCACGGTCTCTTGCATAGCAGCAAAGACGCTTCCCGTCCGGCGACCAGGAAATTCCCCAACTGATAAACGAGAGGTTGCTATTCTCGAAAAGGAGTGTCTTTTCTTCCGTCTTCAAATCGTACACGGCAATGTTTGCACCGCGATGCGAACGAATCGTATAGGCGATTTTCTGCTCGCAAGGAGACCATTCCGCCGACCAGCCGGCCGTGTCGATGATCTTCCGATCCGTTCCGTCCGCGTTCATGATTCCCACGCCACTTCCGGGGGAATACTGCGTGAAAGCAAGTTTCTTTCCGTCCGGCGACCAGCTCGGCATGGCACCGTGCCCTAGATCATCGACCTGAAGCGGCGTGGCGAGTTCATAAACAAAAATATGGGAGTCCGAACAGCCTTGCCCCGCGTTCCAGCCGTCATAAGCGACCGCTTTCCCATCGCGCGAGAGGTCGGGCGAACCGCCAATGGAACTTACCGTAGCGGTAAGCTTCGACAGCGTTCCTCCCACGCGGCTCAATCTATAAATAGCGCTTCCCGACGGATTCTCGATGGCTTTCTGCTTGCCGATATCGACCGTAACAGTAACGTTGCCGAGCGAAAAGGTTTTCCGCTTTGAATTTCCCACCGAAGATTCAGAACCATCCTCACAAAAGCCGTTTAACGGCATTCCCCATAAAAGACCGAGCAACGCAACACTTAGAACACTCTTGACTTTCACCATAGACACCATACTACCCTCTCCTGTTTCTACTGATCTGAGATTGACTGGCGCAAGTAAATTTGTGCAAACCCATCCATCTCGCGCCCACAAACGTAACATCAGCAGCTTACCGCCAAAAGATAGTTAACACAATGTTTTTCCCACCAACGGTGATATTATTGACCTCATCACACGCCAAATGTAACGATAGCGAATCTTCCCCCCTCTAAAAAACCCTTTGTGTGAGATTCCCGTGCTGCACTCCGTCCAGCCAGCTTATCTCTACCAAGCAGCCAACCCTCTCTCGTCACACCCGGCCATCCAGCCCACCCGATAGCTTAGACCTCAATGTCATGCTAAACCAGTATACTTGCAATTGCGGTAAGATCAGTTAGACTATAAGCCGTTGCCGACCCAATTATTAATATGACTTGCCATCAAGAGGAAGCATCGATGAAGAACTTGGAGATTACGTTGTCCGCGTTAGCAATTCTAACAATGGCCGGCACAACTTTCGCCACCGCGATTGTAAGCTACGAACCGGCCCCCGGATTTTTCATCAGTGTTGAGCCCACACCCGGGTTTGATGTGCAAGGCCTGGACAGTTATCTCGTGAGCATCGAGGGCTCACGGGGATTTGAGAATATCAAGATCAATGGACAGGTGCATCAGATGAACTCTTTTTTCTTTGATGATCCTATTGCTTCACCGTTCTTACAGATATACCCACCCGGCTTCGAAATATATGAACAGGTTGACACACATTTCATGTTTGATAAATCTGCGGGATTATTTATAAAATATCAGTATCTTGACGGTATCGAAACCAACGACAAATCAAACCCAGCACAGCTAACTCCTTTCTATGGATTTAAATTTGGCATAGGGTCCTTTGACACAACCGGCCGTGCTTTTTACCTCTTCGGTGATCTCTCGGAAAAATACGATTTCATGCGAGTTGTCGTACCCGCAGGCGGAGAGGTACAACTGGCTGGTACAGCAAGGGTAAACGATCAAAATGTTGAATTTCTTGTACCCATCCCCGAGCCATGCACCGCTGCCACGCTGATTGCCGCGTCACTGTGTCTAATGGGATTTCGTTTTACACAGTCGAACAGTACAGCGATCCCCCTAAGGAAATCAAATACCTCGAACAAGGAAAAATCATGAAAGCCACAATAAAATGTTCAAATTGTGATTCGGAGATCACAAACCTAAATATGTCCTGGGGCAAGAAGCAGTGGCTCTGGTCGCTGCTCTTTCTACCGCTGATGCTAATCGCCTTGATCCCCATGCTCAGGATGTATATGCCCAAGGGCGATTTCAGAAAAGATCTTGTCGTCACCATCAACGAAGAAAATTACGGCGACACCCTCGAACTACTCGGTACCATAACCAACAACGGCAAGGCGACATGGAAAGGCATCGAGCTAGATATCGAATTCTACGAGGACGGAAAATTCATCGACGAGCACCAAGCCAGAATCAGCCCATCCATCCTCCCCGCCACCACCGAAAACTTCAAAGTAACCATCCATAGCATTTCCAGTAAGCTAGACGGTGAAAACGTAGAAATGCAAATTAAAGTGTCGGATGCACGGACGGATTTGTTTTGATGTTTCATTTTACAAACAGGAAAGTATGGCGCAAGCATAGGACGGATACTGATAGGCTCCGTCGCTGATGCAAAGCTTTGGATTAGAATTGAAAAAGAGCATGGACAAGTCGAGACTGAAAATCTGCGATGAATGCGGCAGTTTGTACGACAAGGAATCCTCAAAAATGGATTCGTTGTGTTCAGAATGTTCTCATGTTCTATATGGCTATGAACAATGCACGCATGAATTCAGGGATGGCAGGTGTGTGAAATGTCACTGGGATGGTTCTGAGTCAGCGTATATCAAAAATCTCAGACAAGAAGACTAATAGCGAACGTTGTAATTGGGAGTCAAAACGGAATAGTCAAAGACGAAAAGGGCTCAGAACTGGAATAGCGCTCTTCGCGTTGGAAGTTGTTTCATACACAGCAATACTCATGGCATACCTGGACAGGCACCGAACGAGAAGCCCGACGGTCCATCTTACGATGACAAAACCTGGAGGACAGGACAGTGTCAAATGAGGTTTATGGATTTGCAGAATTCGTAGATCCGATCTCATCCGCAGAAGAGATTGCCGACGAACTACAACAGTCAACAGGGCTGGGTATCGTCTTGATCAGACCGGATGAACTCTATAACTTCACCGTTGATTACCAGCCCACGGCAAATTCGCTGGTCTTCATGGTGACTGATCGACCAGAGAGTAAAAACGCGACCTATCTGATTGACTTCGAAGACTATGTTTCCGAGGCGAAAATCGGATTGCCGACTAACGGTGTTCAAAGACTTGATTTGTTGCTGACGACAATCGAATCATTGTTCACAAGTCACCACGCAAATCGAGTTTGTATCGCCATCACGGACTCCTCGCAAATCGAAGAATGCAAGGTGGTCAGTCGAACATCTCTTCGTGAAGTGTTGCTTTGCGATTTTGAAGTACTGGCGCCCCCCTGTTGCCTTTACGATATCAACGAAGTCGAGCCACCGGGCGCCACGGGTTAGAAGTTAATTTCGGGGCCACCCTCTCCAGCGCCAGCACTATTAGGATGCCAAACATGCCGGCCGCACGGTGCTATCGCAAATGGGCACGCAAACCTGCCTATCGAGCTTTTGTTTTTTTCGAAATATCGTGGCAATAATCCATCTACGCTCTCCGTTCTCACATACTCTTGCGCCTGCTCAGACTAACGATGCCCCAACCACGATTCACACGAAATCCTTACTGTCGCTGCTGCGTTTTGCTGGCGTAGCTGGGTGTACTGATCAACTGGCTGGTCATGCCGCCATCGGCCAGAAGATTCGAGCCGGTGATGGCAGTAATATTGCCGCCCCCTGGACGACCCAGGGTCTGATCGTGCCGCATTCGCTGGCTGATACGGCCAACACGATCCATTTTCACGAGCAAGAGTACACGTATTTGCCGTGGGCTGCCGGTCGGTTGATCGTATTCAGCTTCGGACGAAACAATCTTGTCGACGACAATCTCGTGGGCGACTTACGTTTGTACCACTTGACCATCGAGGTGCCTACGAGGTAAATTTATGGCCCGACATTTCAACGGAACATCCAGCCTTATAACGCTGGCCGACAACGCGTCATTAACGCTACCCGATAGCGACTGGACGATTGCGGGGTGGATAAGGCTGACGGACGTTAGTAGCGCGTCCCACCATTATTTCTATTCGCATGGCGGCTACAACGCCACGCCATCGGTTAATTGGTACGTACAAGCAGTGACCAATGTCCTCACCGCAAATATCGCAGACAGCGACGGTACCTCTGCACTCATCGTGAATATGGTCTTCGACACTGTTGCCTGGCGACATGTATTGTTGCAGCGTGATGGGAACACGATCAGACAGTTCGTCGATGGCATAGCACGCGGTACTGTTGATGCCACCTCGGTTGATACAGTCAATGTCGCGGAACCGTTGTATTTGGGCACGCGAAGTAATGTACCAGGCACACGATATTTTCAAGGCGACATGGCCGAATGGGCCAAGTGGAATGTTGCGTTGTGCAGCGATGAGATTGCAAAACTCGTTGCCGGTGTGCGTCCGGTGGATATCGGCCCGCGGCCGACTTGGTATTTGCCCATGTGTGGTGGCCTGAACGAAGAGATTAGCGCAGTTGCTGTTGTAAACAGTGGCACGACCGAGGCGGAGCATCCGCCGCATATCCTTGCCTCCGGCAATGTTTTATAGGAATTGATGATGGCCGATTATTACAATCCCACAAACGGTGCAATTCTCCTCTCTGCGCACGAACCGCCTTCGCCGGATTGGATTAAGAACCCGGCCGGGATACGTGAGGCGCAGGTAATTCCAGTTCAATATCGGGTTTTCAAGAACGGCC
>CAZISU010000285.1:0-7061 GCA_964541935.1 uncultured Planctomycetaceae bacterium
GGCAAGCACGTCTATTGCGAAAAGCCGCTCTCGCACTATATCTGGGAAGGCCGGCAGATGGTCAAGGCCGCCAGGAAATACGACCGTCTGGTTCAGGTCGGAACCCAAATGCGGTCCGAGCGGGCGATCCCAGAGGAAATTGAATACATCAAAAGCGTCGCGTTGGGTAAAATCCAGCGGGTGTATTGTTTCGCCAACAAGCCACGCACGCCCATCGGCAACCGTAAAGAACCCTTGCCGATCCCAAAAACACTGGACTACGAACTCTGGTGCGGCCCGGCTAAAAAGGGGCCCATCTATCGCAACCGCATTCAGTACGATTGCAGTTTCACATGGAATATGGGCGACGGCGAGTCCTGCAACCAAGGCGTTCACGAGGTCGATATTGCCCGCTGGGTCTTGGGCGAAGAAAAGCCGCCGCGACGCGTGATGAGCATTGGCGGGCGGTTTTGTTTCGACGATGCCGGCGACGTGCCCAACGCCCAGATCATCTACTACGATTTCCCCTCGGCGCCCGTAATCTACATAGTCCACAATCTACACGCGGCCAAGGGATCCAAAAAAGTGCCCAACTTCCGTGGCGTCCGCACCGATACGTGCGTCGAGTGTGACGGCGGCTACGTGATGATGCGTAGTGGTTTCGCCTGCGACAAAAACGGCAAGGTGGTTAAGAAGTTTAAACGCGGCGGCAATCATTTTGCCAATTTCATCGCCACCATGCGCAGCGGTCGCCGCGAAGATCTCAACGCCAACGTAAGTCAAGGGCACCGTTCCACGGCCGTGACCCACTTGGGCAACATCTCACTGCGGATGGGCGAAAAGGCCTTGCCAGACGCCATGCGCCGCCAGGTGGCCGACACGCCCAAGTTCGCCGCAGAACTCGAAAACCTGCTCGTGCATCTGAAAGCCAATGGTATCGACACCGAGAAGAAGGCCGTTACGCTGGGCCCCTGGCTGGAAGTCGATCGGGATAACGAGTGCTTCAAGGATAACGATGCAGCTAACCGCTTGGTGCGCGGAACGTATCGTGCGCCGTGGTTGATTTCGGAAGTATAAGCTTTTTCAGTAATATCTGACATTTCACGCGAGGCACGCACCCCCATCTGGTGGCGTGCCTATTTTTTTGTTTTCCGAACGAATGTTTGTTTGCAACTATTGACATTTGTTCGGAAGTCATTAAACTGAACCTGCTGTTGCCGTTTGAGGTAACGGGCTTAGTGTTCATGTCTTTGAAGGAGTATCTGATGGGAACCGCCGCATCACGACGCACATTTCTACAGGGGATCGGTATTGCCGGTCTGGGTTTAGCCGGCGCGGGGCTGGCCGACAAAGGGTCGGCAGCCGAGCAGAAGCCGGTAGCCGGGTTCGAAGATAAAGGCAAAGAGACTGCGGATGCGAAAAAGAGGCAGCCCGTCTCGGATCGCAAGGTCAAGGTCGGAATTGCCGGCTATGGTCGCTGTCGATTCGGTGCGTCGTTCAGTTTCCAAGATCACCCTAACGTCGAAATTGTAGGTGTTAGCGATCTTTTCCCCGACCGATGTGCTGGGCTGGCGAAGGCCTGTCGATGCAAGACAACCTATCCGTCGCTGGAGAAGATGATCGAGGATGATAGTATCGAAGCGGTTTTTGTGGCCACCGACGCGCCTAGTCATGCTGATCTGTGTGCCAAAGTGCTCAAGAGCGGCAAGCATGTCGCTTCGGCCGTGCCCGCCTGTTTCGCGACGGTCGAGGATGGCGAGAAGCTGCTCGATGCCGTTGTGACGACGGGCAAGAAGTACATGATGTTCGAGACGAGCATGTTTCGCGCCGAGTTGTATGCCATGCGGCAGGCCTACAAGGCCGGCGCGTTGGGTCGTATCGTCTACAGCGAAGGCGAATACTATCACTTCGGCGTGGGCGTAAAAGGCTTCGGTTCGTACAAGCAGTGGCGTCATGGCGTGCCGCCGCTGTGGTATCCGACCCACAATACGGCCTTTTATATTGGCGTAAGCGACGGAACCTTTACCGACGTATCCTGCCAAGGCTTCCGCGGCCCCTTGCCCGAAAACCAGTCGGGCGTAAACCAATTCAACAACCCATTCGATACCGAAGTGGCTCTTTTCGGCACTTCCGAGGGCGGCATGAGCCGACAGGCCGTTTCCTGGGGAATGCGGGGAGCGCATGGCGAACGCGGCCGCGTCCACGGCGAGTTCGGCTCGATGGAGACCGCCCAGTACCATGGAACTAAAAAGAACCTTCTGCCCTCGCTTGACCGTCCTCCCCTGCCGCCGGGAGTCGCCGCCGGAGGGCACGGCGGTTCGCACGGACGTCTGACCGACGAGTTTGTCACCGCCATCCTCGAAGATCGCGACCCGTTGGTTGACATCTACATGGCTTTGAATATGACCGTGCCGGGCATTATTGCCCACCAGTCGGCGATCAAGAATGGCGAACTGCTGAAAGTTCCGCAATACATCAAACCTAAGGCTTAGAAAAGGAGAATTCTATGGGAAGCGCTGCATCACGACGCACATTTCTACAAGGTATCGGTATTGCCGGACTGGGTATGGCCGGCGCGGCGGCATCTGCTGCTGAAAAGAAACCGATTGCCGGTTTTGAAGATAACGTCAAAAAAACCGTGGCCGAGAATAAGTGGCAACCCGTCTCCGATCGAAAAATTAAGTTCGGAATTGTCGGCTATGGCATGTGTCAATTCGGGGCGGCTTTTAGTTTTCAGCATCACCCCAACGTCGAAATCGTAGGTGTTAGCGACCTCTTTGCTGATCGATGCGCCGGTCTGGCCAAGGACTGCAAGTGTAAAACTAGCTATCCGTCGCTGGAGAAGTTGATCGAAAACGATAATATCGAAGCGGTTTTTGTGGCCACCGATGCCCCCAGCCACGTCGATCACTGCATCAAAGTGCTCAAGAGCGGTAAGCACGTCGCTTCGGCTGTTCCCGCTACGTGGAAATCGGTTGAAGATGGCGAAAAACTACTCGAAGCCGTCGAGACCACCGGCAAGAAATACATGATGTTCGAGACGAGCATGTTCCACGCCTCGCTATACGCGATGCGCAAGGCGTACATGGCCGGTGCAATTGGTCGGATTGTTTACAGCGAAGGCGAATACTATCATCGCGACGCTGCGAAACTTCCTGGATATAAAAATTGGCGTTTCGGCCTGCCGCCGCTGTGGTATCCAACTCACAACACGGCGTATTATATCGGCGTAACGGACAAAACCTTCACAGAAGTTTCCTGTCAAGGCTTTCGCGGGGGTATGCCCGAAAATAAACCTGGCGCAAACCAATGGGACAATCCCTTCGACTCTGAAGTGGCTTTGTTCAAAACTTCCGAAGGCGGCATGAGCCGACAGGCGGTTGCCTGGGGATTTCAAGGAGGGCCTGGGGGCGAGCACGGTCGCATATTCGGTGAGTTCGGCTCGATGCAATCCGCGCAGTACAGCGGAGCGAAAAGCAATCTTTTGCCCGCATCGCTGGCGCGTCCGGGTTTGCCGCCGGGTGTCTTTCCTGGATACCATGGCGGTTCGCACGGACAATTATGCCACGAGTTTGTGACTGCTATCCTAGAGAATCGTGATCCGCTGGTTGACATCTACATGGCCCTCAATATGACCGTGCCAGGCATCATTGCCCACCAGTCGGCTCTGAAGAACGGTGAGTTACTTAAGGTGCCACAATACAAGCGTCCGGGCTAAATGGATAACCGAGGTATTTGTTTTTCGAACGAAAAATCACATCTACCTGTTGACATTTGTTAGGAAGTCACTAAAATGACCTGCGGTGTCAAGGAGTGGTTTTTCTGAACCGAGGCGAGTTATCCCCCGTACTTTCAAGGGGTTTTCGCCACTTACACCGACCTTTTCCGCCCCGTGCGAGCCGGTTTTCTCCGACTACAGCAGGGTGTTTTGATAAAAGGATATATTCGTGGATACTTGGTGTCTTTTCATTAAAAACGACATGAAGGCCAGAATCGGTACGGCCGATGATCTTCCGGCCAAGCTGACTTTGCAGGGGTTGGCCGAGCACTACAACGTCAGCCTTACGCCTGTGCGACAGGCCATCAACGAGTTGATTGGCGAGCAGTATCTCAGTAAACGCGGCAACGGGCGATTGATAATTAACCCCAGCCAACTGGGTACATGGGACGCATCGGCCGATGAAGTACGTCCCGAACCTCCCAAGGACTATTTCGACGAGATCCACGAGGACGTGGTTCTGCTTTGCCTGCGTGGCGAGGCCGTTTTCTTGCGCGAAGAGGATACGGCTGCCAAATACGGTTTAAGCGGCACTGCCATCCGCCGCATCCTTAGCCGCCTGGCCGGCTCGGGCATTGTCGAGCACATTCCCCGCCGCGGTTGGCGCGTGCGGCCCTTCCACCAGGAGCAATTAATTGCGTATACCAAGGTGCGAAAGGTTCTGGAAGTCGAGGCCATGAAAGAGGCCTGGCCGAATCTCGTCGACGAGGATCTGCAAGCCATTTTGGACTGCAATATTCTGCCCGACAACGACGAAGAAGAGGCCATGATCGACGACGGCATTCACGAATACCTCATCGAAAAATCGGGCAACGAATACATCCGCGACTTCCTCGAACGTCATATGCGTTTCTTCACCGTCATTTTTGAATGGGAAGGAAGCGACCGCCAGGCGGCCATCGATACGGTCCACCAGCACCGCCGGCTATTGGAGGCATTGCTTAAACGAGATCGTCGAGAGGCCCAGAAGGCGCTCCTCGACCACCTCGACTACGACCACGCATTCCTGAAAAAAACACATTCACGCGGTAAAATCACGGAGGTGAACAGCAAATATGTCGAAAACTAAGACCACAATCACTTGGACAGTCGTCGTCGCCATGCTTGTCCCGCTTTGCGGATGCGGCGGCAGTTCGTTGGACCTGGCGCCGGTGACGGGCCAAGTTACTTATCGAGGCAAAGCGCTCGACCACGGAACGGTCGTCTTTAGGCCCACGGGCGATACCAAGGGCCCGCAAGCCTCGGCCACAATTCAGCCGGACGGCACCTTTACGATGAAAACCGCGGGTGAAGTCGGCGCCGTGGTGGGGACGCATAAGGTGACCGTGCAATGTCGCCGTGTGGTTACGCCCCAGGAAGCTAAGAACCTGGTGATCGGCGAATTGCTTATCCCCAAACTGTACTCACAAGCGGGTTCCACACCATTAAAAATCGACGTCAAGAAGGGGGGCAGTGAGTTCCCAATAGAGTTAAAATAGAAGGCGGAGACGCAGGCGCGGATGGAGCAGAGCAGAGGCCATGCATGCAAGTTGCATCCCGTTACGTATCACCCAGAATAGAATGCGAAGTGAAAAGAATGATGAAAATGACCTTGAGATTGACCAGAATAGGGCTCCTTGCTCTAGCGGCGTGTTTTGCCGTCGGAGTTACGGCCCGAGCCGACCTTGTGCAGTATTGGAATTTCGAAGAAATCGCCGGCACCACGGCCGCAAACACCGTCACCGGCGGTAATGCTGGCGCGTTGGTGAACTTTGCCGGCAGCGAATGGACGACCGACGTACCGGCCGCGCTAACGCATTCGGCCGGATCATTGAATTTCATCGGCGCCAATAGCAACTACGTCGAGTTGGGCGCATTGGACATGCAGTCCGGTGCGGGAACCACCGGCACCACAATCGCAATGTGGCTCAAGCCCAACACCATCGTTCACGACATGCGGGCGTTCGGCCCGGTGCAAGCCAACCTGAGTACTGAATTGCCCCCGGCGTTCGGAGTCAACGGCGCCGGTTACTATCAGGCCTATACCGGTGTTGCCGGTTACGACTGGCAGCCACTCTCAAACGCCGGCACTCTCGTTCCAGCCGAATGGCACCACCTAGCCGTCTCCTTTTTGCCCAGCGGCGATATGGTTTCTTACTACGATGGCCAAGCCGTCCGTGCGGGCAAGGGCGAATTCGATTTCGATCCCGGTGTCATAGCTGCACTGGGTGTCAAGTTCCGCCACTCTTATGGCTCGCATTTCGATGGTCTAATGGACGATGTGGCGATCTGGGATACGGTCCTACTGCCCACCACAGTGGCCGATCTGGCCGCCGGAACCGTGCCCACGGATATTGTCGAGGGAGGATATGTAATGCCCGAGTACAGTCAAATCGTTAACATTGACTTCAAGAGAATCTGGCAAATTGAAGACCCCGAGAATCCGGGCGTAATGATCGATACTGAATTACCCGCATACACTGGCCGCGGAGCCATGGCCCAGGCTGGAACCACTTGGAACACTCCAGTGATCGACGAAGTACGCACCGACAACCGCGTCACGCAGATCGACGCGGTTGACTGTAACGGCGCGGCAACCGATATCGATTTCCGCGCCTCTGGATTCGACTTCGCTCATGTCGCTTCTCACCCGATGTTCGGCGACCGCTTGATTGCCACCGACGATACCATGAACCGCTGGCAAATTGACGGGCTCGAAGCTGGCGAAACCTACGATTTGGTCTTCTACGGCCTGGGAGCCGGCACTATCGGCGTCACTAGTGGCGCCGACGCAGTCACGGCCGAATGGGCCATCGATGGCGGAATACCATTTTACGTTGCAGACGACCAGCCCGAGGATTGGCAAGAAGGCATGCACTATGCGGTTTTAACCGTCACGCCCGACGGATCCACGGTCACCGGAACCATCCGCCCGCATGTGGGTGTACTCGATTACCGCTCGGGTTTTGCCGGCATACAAATTGCCAAGCAGGGAGAGGCAATTCAATTGCCCGGCGACGCCAACAACGACGGTGTTGTAGACGCTCTCGACGCTACGATACTTGCCGACAACTGGCAGACAACGGGCGCCTCTTGGGGCGATGGCGACTTTAACGGCGACGGAAATGTTGACGACATCGATGCCACGATCCTGGCCACCAACTGGCAACCGGCAGCGGCCTCGGCATCCGTGCCCGAACCTTCCACGCTGGTTGCGCTTCTGGGCCTGGCCCTGTGCGGTTTGTGTCGGATGGCGCGCAAGTATCGCGTCCGTGCGACAATGGTCGCCGTCTCGGCGATTGCTATGCTGGCCGCCGCAACGGCT
>CAZISU010000286.1:0-7056 GCA_964541935.1 uncultured Planctomycetaceae bacterium
TGCGGTCAATCTCGGTAACGATAGTTGTACTCCTCATGTTTCGTGACCCCTATATACTATTCTACCCCATCGCGGGCGAAAAGGCCCTGCATCGCATGGGTGCAGGCAACTATATACCAACCGGTAAAGGTAATGAGAACGCTGGCTGGAAAAGGTTCGCGTAGAGGCCGTGCGTATGTACCATTCTCACCAATCCGTCATAATCGATTCTACGACAGCAAGTGCTGCGAGCTCCCAAGCTTCGTCATTTTCAACATGAACTGTTGGGGTATATGGATTTATCGATTCGTTAGACATGCTGTTAAGCAACTTTCTACTTGGCTTTCAACATATCCTGTCAATCTTATTCATCCTGTCCAGAAAACCCCCCTCACCATCCGGTCGCAAGCGACCGGGCTAAACGAAAATGCCAACATGCAGTTCCCTTATATCATCTCACCCGCAATCATCTGGCAATAACTCTCATAACGCCGCTCATCAATCCGCCCGTCGGCCACGGCGTCTTTGACCGCGCAGTTATCCTCGTGAGTATGCGTACAATCCGGATAGCGGCAGAGCGAAACATAGGGGCGCAAATCGCGGAAGAAGCCGGGCACCTCTTCGGGGATCACGTCCCAGAGTTGGAACTGGCGGATGCCGGGCGTGTCGACCACATATCCGCCACTCGCAAGCGGGATCAGTCGGGCGGTGGTGGTCGTGTGCCGACCCTTGTCGCTTTCGGCGCTGACCGTCCGCACGCGGAGTTGCAGGGTGGGGTCGACCGCGTTAAGAAGCGACGACTTGCCCACGCCGCTTTGCCCCGTGACCACACTCTCGCGGTTGCTGAGCATCAGCCGGAACCGCTCCAACCCGAACCCGCTCGTGGCACTAACCAGAACGACCTGATAGCCCATCTGGCTATAGACTCCAATCAGCGGTTGGAACGCGGCCGGGTCGACCAGATCGATCTTGTTAATGCAAATCACCGGACGGATACCGCTCTTGTCGGCCGCGATCAACATGCGGTCGATAAGCCCCGGCTTCAATCGCGGCTCGGCCGCGCTGGTCACAATCAGGAGCTGGTCGACGTTGGTCACAATAATATGCTGCCGCCCGCGACTGGTACGACAGACACTTCCCCGCCGCGGTTCGACCCGTTCGATAATGCCCTCGCGGATGCTTTCGTCGTTGTTGTCGACGTGTCGGAAAAGCACCCGGTCGCCGGCCGCCACGACGTGCCGCTGGTCGGTGGCCAGCGTTTTCAGCAGCCGCCGCGTGGCACACTGATAGACCTGCCCGTCTTCATGCTCGACCATGCTGATCAGGCCGTGAACCGATAGCACCCGGCCCGTGTAACAGGCCTCTTCATCGACTTCCAGGCGGATGCCGAACCCCGGCTCGTCGCCCTCGTCGATGGCCTCGCCCGTGATCGTGCGGCGCCGCGTCAGGTCGCCCTTGCCGCTGATTCGTTCTTCCTGATGGGTGTCTTTTTCCTTAAAACCGTGCTCGTCGAACTGACGAGTCCAGTTAGTCTCCCGCGTTCGGGCAGAACGGTTCTTGCGAAAGTCCGCTCGAACCTTTCCTTTGCCTTTTTTGTTTTTAGCCATAAGCTAGAGGGCATCGTTGCGTTTGCGCAACTGGCCTTCGCTGTCATCCATAATATCGTATCGCACGGCGCCTTCGTGGATCGCCTTCTTGCGGCCCGGCTTATTGGTGGCGGGGGGAGTTTTGCTCAAACCGGCCCGATCCAGGAGCGACTTGCCAAAAATCTCTCGCTCGGCCGAATCCGGAGGAGGCGGCCCAACTGCCCCCATTTCGGAGGGTGAGTACAGGATCTCGTATTTATGCTTAGATATCGACAGGGTGTCACCCGGATCGAGACGTTTTTCCATTACCCGTAGTCCGTTCACCTTAACGCCGTTGCGACTGTTCTTGTCGTGAACGTACCAATAACCACCGGTAACAGTCAATTGGCAATGGTGGGCCGAAACGTTCGAAAACCGCAAAACGATATCGCAGCCTTCGCGCCGACCGACTAGAAGTGTTTTTTTAAGTAGGGGAATCGGGTCTCCCCCCCCCATGGGCATGAGTTCACCGTACATGTTTAGCGCTCTTGTATGCCTGAGACTGGCAACCTAGACTGGTGTGAAATATTAAGAAACGAATTGTTACGAAACGGCGGGCCTCATGACTTTTCCGTCGAGTTGAACCCCCAGGCTAATGCCACCGCCTTTGCAGGGCCGTGTTTTTCGGGGGGGAACCAACAATTACCATTCTAATCGAGTGCTCGTTTGCCGTCAACAAATCACCCCCCTAAAACGCTAGCTGCTAATCAGGTCGAAACAGAGACTGTAGATAATATATATCAGCCGGCAACGTGGCGAGACGCCGGGCTGCGCTATCACCAACTTCGCTTCTTCCTGCGGCGCCAATTTGGCCACGACGTGCGAAAGCTCAGTGTCGACGGACGATTTGGTTGTCCAAACGTCGATGGGACCATCTCAACGGGGGGGTGTATTTTCTGCGATGCCAAGAGCTTCAGCCCCAGCCTCTACCATTGCGACGGGGCAATCGCCAAGCAAATTTCCGAAAGCGCCGTCCGCATCAATCGCCGCTATGGGGCAGAACACTTCCTCGCATATTTCCAGCCCGGCACCAACACCCACGCTCCGCTCAAACGCCTGCGGTCCCTCTACCAAGAGGCCCTAGCGCAAGACAGCGTGGTTGGACTGGTTGTTGGCACCAGGCCCGACTGCGTGGGCAACGATGTACTGGATCTCTTACAAGAACTGGCCGAAACAACGTGGGTATCGCTGGAACTGGGCCTGCAATCCATCCACGACAGCTCGCTCGCTTGGCTCAGACGCGGCCACGACTACGCCGCCTTTGCCGACGCGGTTGAACGTAGTCGCGCTCGAGGCTTGCATCTGGGAGCCCATGTAATTCTGGGGCTGCCCAACGAGGCGCCGCAACACATGTGCGAAACGGCCGCCGAGATTGCGCGTTTAGGTATCGATGCCGTTAAGATTCACAACCTCTTCGCCGCCAAGGGGACACCCCTGGCTGAGGCAGTGCATGATGGAAGCCTTAAACTCATCGGTCGCGACGAGTACATTGAGCATCTCGTCAATTTTATCGAGCAACTTCCACCCCGTTGCGTAATCGACCGCCTGATTGCCGAAACGCCGTCCTGCTATCTCTTCGGTCCAGCTTGGTGCCAAAATAAGAACGACGTTCTCGACGCCATCCATGCCGAACTCAATCGCCGAGATACATGGCAAGGGCGAGCTTTTACCGATAATTCCAGATAGTCTAGCGCGGACAAGCTATAATAGTATATAAATGTTTATTACCTTATAGGTTTCTCGAAAAAATGAACGTTAATCACAAAAACACCGTAAACAGCCGAGGGTGGCTGTTCTACATTTGTGTCATAGCCGCTTTCGGCTGTGGTTCAGTGGCCTGCAATCAAGTATCTCCGGACAATACTATGAGTGAAAAAGTTTACGATATCGCCTATGTACCCGACGCTAAGATCAAAATCGATGGCCGGCTCGATGAACCCGCATGGGATAATGCCAACTTGCTCAGCGATTTCACCTTTCCCTGGACCGACGCCGTAGCCCCGACCACACATTTCAGAGCGATTGTAGACGACAAGAATCTTTATTTCTGCTATCGAGTCTGGGACGACGACATCGTGCTTGTCGAGCCTTACGAAAAACCATCCGACTCCATTGGTGAAGATCGCGTGGAAATAGTCCTTTCCTGCGACCGGCAATTGAAGAAATACTTCGCCACCGAAATCGACCTCCACGGCCGCGTGCTCGATTTTCAGGCCTCTTACCACCGCAAATTCGACTTTTCCTGGAGTTGGCCAGACTTGCAAACCGCCGGCACGCTCCTCGACGATGGGTATACGGTCGAGGGCGCCATACCGTTGCAAACGCTCGAGTCGCTCGGCTTAGGCTCGCTGCTTTCCGGCGATGAACTGATTATCGGCCTCTTCAGAGCCGAGTTCAGCCACGGCCCCGACGGTGAAACGATCGAGGATTGGATCAGTTGGATCCCACCGCAAGTCGCCGAACCCGATTTTCACATCCCCAGCGGATTTGGGACCGCGCGAGTGGTGCGCTAATACGGGTTATAAATGGTGCATGTGTAGCCATGCTAACCCGGTCATACCGATCACTCCGATTAAACCGAATTGACATATTCCACACGCAAAGTAGACTTTTCAACAGAGGCACGGCACCTTCCTTGCGATGCAAAGTCATCGATTTTCCACGGTGTCACTTGGGCGGTCGGACGTTTCGGAACAGGCGCCCGGCCGCCTTCCTGTTATAGCTTTGATCTGTTCGTAGCATTAAAGGCCCAATTGCGTGAACCCGATCTCTTGCGAAGATTCCGCCCAGTCATTCGCTTCGGGCGATACAGCATCAGCGATGGAAGTCACCCTCGCCGATGGCTCGCGGCTCGACGTTTCAAAGCTCTCGCACGAAGAGTTGAAACGACTCCAATGGGAACAGGACCGCGATTTCGGCGCGATGATTTTATCCGCGCCGAAAGGCTCTCCCCAGCGTGCCCTGGCGGTGCGACAGGCATACGAAAGCATTCCGACAATCTTTGCACAAATGCGGGCCGCGGGAGGCAAAGATGACACCCTAGGCATGGACCCACGCTACGCCATCCTGGTCTCGAAGTTGCATGCACGTCAAAGGAGCCAAAAAATCGAACCGTCGTTCTTCGAAATCGGTTTCGGCTCCGGCAAACTCATGAAAACAGTGAGCGAACAGGGCTACCCGGTGGCCGGCATAGAAGCCTCGCAGTGCTTACGTGATCGGGCCGTCGCATTTGTCGGCCCCGAACATGCCCATCGGTTGTTGGTCGAAGATTTCCTCACGTATCAGCCCCACCCCCAGCAAGATCCATACACGCTCGTCTACTGGAACGACGTTTTCGAGCATATTCCCCCAGACGAAATTCGCGACTACGTCAAAAAAACATTCGAAATGCTTGCACCGGGCGGTTCGCTGGTAACAATTACTCCCAACTGGCACCTTCGCCCGGGAGACGCAACCGCCATCTTCCATCCTCCAAGAACCGAAGCCCGCGGCCTGCACCTCAAGGAATACACGCTCGCTGAAGTTACCGCATTGCTCTACCAAGCGGGCTTCGAGCGGGTCGAAGTCCCGCTCTTTCTCACTCGCGAAAACATCTTCCTCGCTGGCACCGGCTTCGCACGAAGCAAACGCTTCTGCGAACCCGCCCTGGAATGGATGCCCTTCCGCATGGCGCAGATCATCTGCCGCGGCTTCGGCCTAAGTTTGACGATCGCAACTAAGTAAAGATAGCGATTCTCGCCGCAGGCCTATTTCGTCACGGGCCCATTTCGTCACGGGCCTATTTCGCCAGCGCGGCCAAATCCTCGAAAAACTCCGGATAGGTCTTGCCCACACAACCAGGATCGCGGATTATCACGCCGTGTTGGACCAATCCCACAATGGCCAGGCTCATGGCCATGCGGTGGTCGTCGTATGTGTCGATTTCGGCGCCGGTGAAAGCAGAACCACTAAGCCCCGCGGGAGTGATCCGCAGCCGGTCGGGCCCCTCCTCGATTTTCGCCCCGAATTTACGCAACTCGGTGGCCAACGCCGTGAGTCTATCGGTTTCTTTGTGGCGAATATGGGCCACGTTGTAAATCAGCGTGGGCGAGTCGGCAAACAGGGCCACGGCCGCAAGCGTTTGCACTGTGTCGCTGATGGCGTTCATGTCGACTTCGATTCCATGCAAGGGCCCGCCTTCGACGGTGATCGAATCGGGTCCGAATTCAACCCGGCAGCCCATCTGCTCAAGGCAATCGCAAAAGGCCACATCGCCTTGCAGACTATCGCGTGAAAGCCCCTGCACTGTGATGCGTCCGCCGGTCACTGCCGCGGCTGCGAAGAAATAACTGGCCGCCGAGGCGTCCGGCTCTATCGCGTATTCGCATGCCCGATAAGGTCGCGGTGCATCGATCTTGAAACCGCGAAGCTCATCGGCCTCAACTGCGGCGCCGAACGACTTCATCACCGCCAGCGTCATTTCGATGTAGGGTTTCGAGACCAGAGTGCCGGAAACCGCGATTTCAATTGGGCCCTGGGCCGCCGGGGCCGCCATCAGCAGACCGCTCAGATACTGGCTGGAAATATCGCCGGCAATCGTGGCCCGCCCGCCCGGCAAGCTGTTAGCTCGCACCACAACCGGTGGGCAATCGGTATTTTCCTGGCCGCCGGCATCCACGCCGAGTTGTGCAAGTGCGTCCAACAACGGGCGAATCGGACGCTCGCGCATCCGCGGCGTGCCGTCCAGCCTGAAAACTCCACGTCCGGCGGCGACCATGGCCGTCAAAAACCGCACGGTCGTCCCGCTGTTGGCCACGTAAAGATCGGCCTCGTCCACCTTTGGCCGGCCGCCGCAACCGACGATTTCTATGCTCCGCCGGGCCGTGTCATGTTCGATTTGCAGCCCAAGCTGTTGCAACGCCGCGATCATCACCCGCGTGTCTTCGCTATCCAACACGCCATCGAGCCGCGAACGCCCCTCGGCCAACGCGGCACACACCAACGCGCGGTTAGTAATACTTTTCGACCCCGGCGGACGCACAGTTGCCCGTAAGGGACCGGCCGGGTGGATTTCAATTGTATTGTTCATACTACGGCAAGGCGACTTTCATCAGATGCGCGTCGCTACGGAGATAAATTGCTCCATCCGCGGCAAGCGGCGAAGCCAAAATTTTACTATCAAACTGACACGTCCGCAATAGCTTGCCCTTCTTGCCCAAGGCGACCACATGCAGGGCCCCGTCGTAGTTCATGGCGTATAGATGCGTATCGTTGACCAGAGGCGTTGCCCAAAACGGGCCCTTCATACGCAACTGCCACAGCACTTTGCCGCTCTTAGCGTCACCACACACGAGCACGCCCGACGATTTAATCGTATAGGCCCGCCCGTTATGGATCACCGGGCTGGTGTTGCTCGAACGCATGCGCCGCTCGTGCCACAAGAATTCAACTTTTCCGGCGGCGGGGTCCAAAC
>CAZISU010000287.1:0-7028 GCA_964541935.1 uncultured Planctomycetaceae bacterium
TCCTTACCTGGTTTATCGGCTGGGATATGCTCACCCGACGGGGGCGCAATGGTTTTTCTTGTTTTTAGCAGGATCCTCGCTTGCGCTGCGGGTTAGTGTTTTCGGGAAGAAGCGAGAATCAAGGTCTTGCGAAATCCGGATGCTGCAAAAGCTGTTGGTGGCATTGCTGGATGCGGCGTTTGACCTCTATGGCCAGTTCCTCTCCACTGTACTGCTGCAATTCTTCCGGCATGATCGGTTCGCCGTACAAGACGTGCAGGCGAGATTTCCTGCTGGGGAACTTTTGTGTTGGGGGCCAGCTTTTGAAGGGGCCTTCCACGGCCATCGGCAAAATAGCGGCCTTGGTGCGGACGGCAATCATTGTAAAACCGTTCATGAATTCGCCGATTTTACCGTCGAAACACCTGGATCCTTCGGGGAACATCAGAACCACCTCGCCCTGCTTCAAGAGACGCATGGCCTCCTTTATGCCTCCCAATGGCGAGCCTTCGCGGTCGACCGGAAACGCACCTATCGACCTGATGTACCAGCCGAAGGGGGCAAACTTAAAAAGGCTCTTTTTGGCCATCTGGTTCGTGTGCCGAGTGAAACAGCAACCAATCATCGGCGGGTCCAGGTGGCTTTGATGGTTCGAAACCAACAGGACTCCGCCCTCCGCGGGGATGTTGTGAGTGCCGCTTGTGCGAATCCCGTAGACTATTACCCAAAGTAGCTGCAACGTCCGCTTGATGAACCAGTACCAAATTAGATTGATTAACGGGCGTTTGGACATTTTTTCAATATCTAATTGTATCAAACAAACAGCAAGCTGACAGATTCGTTGCGGTGGATACGCTTGATGGCCTCGCCCAGCAGTGGGGCGGTGCTCAGCACGGTGATCTTCGGCAATGCCCTTTCCAGAGCCAGCGGCACGGTATCGGTAATTACCAGGCCCTCGATGGGGGCTTTTTCGATGTTTTCCAGGGCGTTGCCGCAGAGGATACCGTGGGTAGCCGCCAGGTAGATTTTATCGGCGCCCGCCTGTTTGACCATTTCCGCGGCCCCGCAGATGGAGCCGGCGGTGCTGATCATGTCGTCGAACAGAAGCGCGGTTCGCCCTTCGACCGGTCCGCCGATGAGGTTGGCCTGCTTGGTTTTCTCGGCGCCGCTGCGCCGCTTGTCAACGATCGCAAGCTGACCTCCCAACGCGGCCGAGTGTCGCAAAGCCCGCTTGATGCTGCCTTCGTCCGGGCTGACAACACACAGCTTTTCCGGCGGAATGTCCATCGCGGCGAAGAAGTCGTTCAACACCGGAGCAGCGTAGAGATGGTCGACCGGAATATCGAAAAAACCTTGAATCTGGGCGGCGTGCAGGTCCATCGTCAAAACCCGATCGGCTCCGGCACGCGTGATGATGTTGGCCACCAGTTTGGCCGTAATCGGCACCCGGCCTTCATCCTTGCGGTCCTGTCGGGCGTAGCCGTAGTAGGGGATAACGGCCGTAATGCGGTCGGCACTAGCACGCTTGAAACTTTCGATCATGATCAAGAGTTCCATCAAATTCTTATTGACGGGCGTACAGGTGGGCTGCACCAGGAAAACGTCGCGTCCGCGGACGTCTTCGTCGATCTTGCAGGATATCTCGCCGTCGGGGAAATCTCCGATGGAAATTTTTCCCAAGGGAAGCCCCAGGTATTGGCTGACTCGAGTTGCAAGTGCCGGGTTTGCACGACCGCTGAAAACCTTCATGTTTCGCATAGCCAAGTTTATTCGATTGTTAAATCTAGTAGGCCGGGTTGTAACCCGGCGTGATTTTGACGCCAGACTCCAAGTCCCACTGCTAACTTTTTTCCATCATCGCTTTTTCAACAACCGCCAATTCGGCAAGATTGTTTATGCCCATTGCTTCGTCGGGCTTGAGCACGGCCAGTGCGCGAACATCTTTACCCTCTGCGAGGAAAACGGCCGGGCAGTCGGTAATGTAATATTCGCCCTGGGCGTTGTCGGTTTTCAGTTGCCCAAGGGCGCTGAGCAGGTCGCCGCAACGGAAGACGTAGTAGCTCATGTTGACTTCCGTGATCCGCCGTTGCTCGTCCGTGGCATCCTTTTCTTCGACAATGCCCATGAATTTCCCATCCGCATCGCGAATGATTCGGCCCAGACCGGTTGGGTTCTCTTTGTGTGCGGTGCCGATAATGCACGCCGTGGGGCTTTTTTCGTATTCTTCCAAGAGGGCCGCAAGCGAACGGCTCTCCATCATGGGTGAATCGCCGGCCACCACAAGCACCGCCTCGTCGTAATCGGCCGAATCGTGCTCGAGCAACAGGTCGCGGCAGCACATCACCGCGTGGCCAGTGCCCAATTGTTCCTCCTGCAAGGCAAATTCAACGTTCCCATCGTTGGCGTGCCCGCCGTTGGTGGGAGTTCGATCGGCAAGGACCGCCTGCACGTCATCCGCCCGATAGCCCACAACCACAATCGTTCGAGTTACTCCGGCCGCCTGTATGGCATCCAAAACGTACTCGATCATCGGCCGCCCACAGACGTTAACCAACACCTTGGGCATGTCCGACTCCATGCGCGTCCCCTTGCCGGCGGCCATCACAATAGCGGTTTTTTGGGTCATTTATATAGTCCTGCGGAAATCTTACGTAGGGTGCGTGTTGGTATATACCACCATTGGTAATAACGAATCCCCTAATCATCCCAGCCGATCGGCCCACATCTTCCCAGGAAACGGGCTGGCTTTCCAGGGGGGGGCGGATTACATGCGGAAGGAAGCAACTCGGTGGGCTGAAGTCCGCAAGACTCCACACTTTTCGAGGGGATTGGGACTATTGCAGACGTTGCTGCATGAAGTCTTCGGTCACTTTGCCGACCGATTCATGTAAGATTTCCCACCCACTGTTCTTCTCGTACAACACAACAGCCGAGTCTATCCGCTTGATGCAGACATCCCAAGTGTACACCATTATGGCCCCTAAAGTACCACCCGGAATTCTCCGCCGACATATTACTCAAACGCGTCAACCATCATCTGCCCGTCGTTGCGGATGCCCAGAAGCTGGAATGTACCCACGTTGGGCGTACCAAGGGCCTGGTTGAGTGCGGCTTGGCTGGTGGAGCTGCCCGAGGTGTCTATACCGACCGAGGCGGCATCCACGGAATTGACGTTGTCGGCGATAAAATGCACCGAGCCGTCGGCGAAGCAGAAGTTGGCCCCGCCGCTGTGGTGGCTGCTGAAGGCATGCATGTCGGTTTCGTGGTTCATGGATGTGGAGACGCACGAACTGACCGTGCTGCCGATGCCCAGTCCGCCGGGTCCGCACCAAGAAGGCCATTTTTTGGGCTCGTTTTCCCACTTGTCCAGGACCGTCCGCTCGCCGATGGCAAATGTGCAGCTTGTTCCGTCGGAAATGTCGCGGATGCTAACGGAGCTATCGCCGTAGAGCACGCCGTTGTTCTGCCAAATTAGATGATTGCCACCTTTGATATTAAAGTAGCCGCGACTGCCGGTGTAGTTCGACGTTCCAACCATGGCTGAGCCGGGGCCGAGAAATTCTCGCAAGGGCTGTAATGGCGAGGAAGGGCACTCGAAACAGGGAAGATTCGTTTGCAGCATCTTTAATAGATCGGCATTGGAAGTCACTTCGTCAAGCTTGTATTTCGTGGGGCTCAAGGAGTCCTTAAGCGAACTTTGCTCAATGTAGGGCATCAGATAGACGCCCCAAGCCCAACCACCGGCCACGGCGCCAACGGAGTTGCGCGTCTCGAAACCCGGCGGGAAGCTACGCATGGCCCCATGGTAGTTGTGCATCGACAGGCCAAGTTGCTTCAGGTTATTACTACACTGCATCCGCCGCGCGGCCTCGCGGGCTGCCTGAACGGCCGGCAGCAACAAGGCGATCAGAATGCCGATAATTGCGATCACCACCAGTAGTTCGACCAAGGTAAATCCGCTTTTTTGACCGGTTTCTCGCATCCGCTTGCCTCTCGCGTTCATGTTTTTTCCTATTTTACCTGTTGAAATTGTTACAATGCTGGAATTGTATGGATCGTATCGCAGATGACCACCCCCTCGGTCGTGAAGATTTATTCTAGGACAACAAGTGCGGGGCCGTCAATTCTCGACATGAAATACTAACCCGAAGCGCAAGCGAGGTATGAAGGGATAAGCACGAGGCAGACCAGGGAAAACGTGAAGCACTCCTCGCTTGCGCTTCGGGTTAGTATAGTCTCACTTACACCTCGGGTGGTTCGTGTATCAGCCTATTTAGCGGGTGCACGCCGGGCTTCCGGGCCTGTTTCGCGGCGTTGACACAGCGTCGTGAAGATATAGAATCAGATGTTTCCCCCATGGCCACTACGGCGGCCTTGGGGGCCATTTTTTTTCAGCGGTAGTGTATATCGTAAACGCTCGAACTTTTTTGGCCCGCACGGGTCTAATGTTACTTAGCAACATCATCCACCTTATTTCTCAGGCAAAGGCAGAATCTTGCAGGAAGCCATCGAAAAAGCGAACATCCTGATCGAGGCGCTGCAATGGATTCGGCAGTTTCGCGGCAAGACCACGGTCATCAAGCTCGGCGGGAGCGTGATGGAAGATCCCCGCGCCATGGGGCACCTGCTCTTGGACGTTGTTTTCATGGAAACCGTCGGTATGCGGCCGGTGATCGTCCATGGAGGTGGCGCCGCTATCAGTCGTGGCATGGCCGAGGCCGGGCTGGCCGCGCGTTTTGTGCAAGGTCGACGATACACTGACGAGCAGGCCTTGGAGATTGTCGAAAAAGTCCTCACCCGCGAGGTCAATGGCGAGCTAGTCAAACAAATCAACATAATCGGCGGCCAGGCCGAGGCCTTGAATTTCCAGACGACCAACGTGCTCTTCGGCGAGCGTATTCAACTCAGCGATGAGAACGGCGCGGCGGTCGACCTGGGCCATGTGGGCAAGGTCACGCGCGTTGATTGTGAAACTATCCACGACGTTTGCGAGCGTGACGTGGTGCCGGTAATTCCTTCGATGTGTCTCAGCGCCGACGGAGACAAGCTCAACGTTAACGCCGACACAGCAGCCACGGCCGTGGCCCAACAACTCGGCGCCGAAAAGCTGATTTTTCTCAGCGACGTCAACGGCGTTCGTCGCGACCGCGAGGATCCCGACTCGCTGGTCCATACATTGCCCGTGGCCGAGGCCGAGAAGATGATCGCCGACGGTGCAATCGAGGCCGGCATGATACCCAAGGTGCAGGCCTGCTTGGAAACGATTTCGCGCGGTGTGAATAAGGTCCACATTATCGACGGGCGGCTGCGGCACTCGTTGATGTTGGAAATTTATACTTCAAGTGGCGTGGGGACGGTTATCCTTAAAGACAAAAAGATGGCTTCATAAGAGGTTTCAGGTATGAGGTGTCAGGTATGAGGATAACTGACTACTGATACCTGACGCCAGATACCTGAAAACTAAAAGAGCATGGAAGTTGCCATGAATATTGAAGAAACAGTAAAACTTTTTGAACAGTATGTTGTGCCCAACTACGGGCGCTTCCCGGTCTCGCTGGTGCGTGGCGAGGGGGCCTATGTCTGGGACAGTGCCGATAACCGTTATCTCGATCTCTTTCCCGGCTGGGGCTGCAATCTGCTGGGCCACTGTCCCGATATGGTCGTCGAGGCCGTGCGCGATCAGGTGGGGCGCTTGATTCATGTCCCCAATAGCTGGTACATGGAAACACAGGGTCTGTGGGCCAAGGCGCTGAGCGAACGTAGTTTCGGCGGCCAGGCGTTCTTCTGTAATTCCGGCACAGAAGCCAACGAGGCGGCTATTAAACTTGCCCGACTGCACGGGGACAAAGCACGCTACAAGATAATTTCCTTCGAAGGCGGATTTCACGGCCGAACCCTGGGCAGCACGGCCGCCACGGCCCAGCCCAAATATCACGAAGGCCTGGGACCCTTGATGGCCGGTTTCGTCTACGCTCCCTACGGCGACTTGTCGGCCGTCGAGGAGTTGATAGACGACGAAACGGCGGCCATTTTGGTCGAGCCGGTTCAAGGTGAAGGCGGAGTGGTTATCCCGCCCGACGGGTTCCTGGCGGGCCTGCGTAAGTTGGCCGATGACAACGGTGCGTTGTTGATCTTTGACGAAGTTCAAACCGGTTGTGGCCGCACGGGCGAGTGGTTCGGCTATCAGCATTTCGGCGTCACGCCCGACGTTATCACGCTGGCCAAGTCGCTTTGCGGCGGCATAGCCGCGGGGGCCATGCTCACCACGGCCGAAATCGCGCCCAGTCTGCGGCCCGGAATGCATGCGGCCACCTTCGGCGGCAACCCGATCGCCGCGCGGGCCGGAATCGCTACCATCGAAATGATCGAACGCGACAATCTGCTCGAAAACGCAAAACGCCTGAGCGAAATCTTCAAGCAGCGTTTCAACGACTTTGCCGGCAAGTGCGACCTTGTCGAAGATGTCCGCATTGTAGGCCTCATGGTCGGCATGGAATTGACCATAGAGGGCGGGCCCATCGTCAAAGATTGCATGGAACAAAAACTGCTGGTCAACTGCACGCAAGGAACCGTGATAAGACTCCTGCCGCCCATGATTCTCACCGAGGAAGAAGCCCACCAGGGGTGCGATATTTTGTTTGATGTGATTAAGAAGCAGGCTGAGTGAGAGGTATAGAAAATGTCGAATTAGGAAGCCAGAATGAAGAAAGAATGACGAATATCGAATGTCGAATGATAAATCAACATTCGACATTTATCATTCTTAATTCATTCTTCATTCTGATTTCCTAATTCTTAATTCAGATCATTTGAAACACAAAACACCCATTATTATAAACGCGGGGTCACAATGCGAAATCTGATAACGTTGGCCGACCTGACCTCGGCCGAAATCGAGCGAATTCTAGCTATTGCCGGCGACCTCAAGGCAAAATATGAACAGGGGCTGCGCGAACCGCTGCTGCCCGGCCGGGCGATGGCCATGATCTTCGAAAAGCAATCGTTGCGAACGCGCGTCAGCTTCGAGGCCGGAATGTCGCACCTGGGCG
>CAZISU010000288.1:0-7021 GCA_964541935.1 uncultured Planctomycetaceae bacterium
CCGCCGGCTGCGGCCAATCCGATTCCAAATCGGCGAAGCCAGATAATGGCGAAGCTGCCGCGGATTCCAAGTCTGCAACGACCGAGCCGATAGAGGCCGAGTCAGCCGCCGACAAATCCGCGTCTGCCGTGGATATAGCTGAAGTTGCCGAGGTTCGTAAGGTGCTAACGGCCATGGTCGAGGCTTATCGTAAGGCGTCGAGCTATCAAGACGTTGCCGAAGTGCGGATGGAGGGCCGCATTGACGGTAAGCCGTTCAGCGACCGTGGTAATTACGTGATGACCATGGAGCGGCCCAACAAGCTGCGACTGCACGCGTACCAGGGCTCGGCCATTTGCGATGGAACTACACTGCACGCTTGGGTAGCGGGCATCCCCAACCAGGTGCTCAAGGTACCCGCGCCGGCCAAGGTCGACATTGCCAGCATCTTCGCCAGCAATGTGTTGGCCGATGCGATGGCCAACGGGCCGACGCAAAATTTCGCCTGGGTGCCGTTACAAATGATCCTCTTGTATTCACCCGACCCGTTAGATACGCTTCTGTTCGAGGCCAAGGAAACGCGTTTTTTAGAACCGGCCCAGATCGAGGGCCAGAACTGCCGCCGCGTACAAGTCCGTCGCAGTGACGGAACGTGCGTGTTTTGGATTGACGAGAAAACGCACATCCTCCGCCGATTCGAGTTTCCCATTGAGCAGATGGCAGGCATGGCTGGCGCCCGTAAACTTGAGGGCCTCTCGCTGGTGGCCAATTTTTCGGCCGCGAAATTTAACCAGCCCATCGATCCCAAGGCCTTCCAGGCGGAACTCCCACCCGACACCGAAACGGTCGATGCTCTTATGCCCACGGTCGTGCAGATGCTCGGTAAGTCTTCGGACTTCATATTTGTCGCCATGGACAACAAGCCGCTGACTCTCAAGTCGCTGGCCGGCAAAACGACCGTTATCGAGTTCTGGTCGACTTCTTGCCTGCCGTGTCGCGACGCGCTTGCCGAGATCGAAAAGGTTCATCAGAAATTCAAAGATGACTCCAACGTAGCCTTTCTGGCCGTGAGCATCGACCCGCCCAGTGTGACCAACGAGCAATTGCAGAAGGCCATGGCCGACATGCGCGTCACGTTGCCCATTTACCGCATCTCGCAACCCGACGCCGACAAAGCCTTCAAAGTACGCGGCATTCCCACCACCGTGGTTCTTGGTCCCAAGGGCACGATCCAGGACTACCAGGCGGGCATGAGGCCGGGCACGGCGGCCGTTTTGAACCAGGATATTCAGTTCATCTTGAGCGGAAAAGACATCGCCGTGGAAACGCTGCATACCTTCGAGAAGGTGAAGATGCGCTACGCCGAGATTTTCCAGGCCATGGTCAACGACAATCTGTACGTTAATCCCTCCATCATCGTGCGGCGTATGGCCATAGCGCAACAGAGCCAGCCCAAGTTCGTCAAGCTCGATTCGCTTTGGATGTGCGGCGAAATCTCAGATCCTAGCGGGATGCTTGTCGTTGAGCAATCTCAGGGCAACTCGGCGGGGGCGAGGATTTTCGTGTCCCACGGCGGACGTTCGGTAGCCGAACTCGACGGCAAAGGAAATGTCGTGGTCGGCCACAAGCTCGATATCCCGTCCCAGGAACTTGTTACACGCCTACGAACCTTCAAGGGCAAGGACGGCAGGCGATACTTTTTGGGTATGTCGCCGGGCATGCAGCAGGTGCATTTGTTCGACGAGGATTGGAAGCTGCAGATGAGCTTTCCGCCGGACGCTTATAAAAATCCTCATGCCGGCCTGGGCGACGCCGAATTGGCCGATACCGACGGCGACGGCGTGGGGGAAATCGCGGCCGGATATCTGGGCTTGGTGGGCGTAAAGAGCATTTCTCTCGACGGTAAAATCCGCTGGTCGGAGCGTTCGATTGCTAACGTCTTCAGTCTAGCGGTGGGCGGTCCCGACCAGAGCGGCCATCGGCCCTTGTACTGCGTAAACGACCGCGCGGCGCTAATCGCCTTGGACTCACGTGGAAAAGTTGAGCGTCAGTTGTCATTGGACGGGCGGCTGCTGTTCGGCATCGCGGCCGCAAACCTCGACGATAATCCCCAGCCCGAACTTTGCGGACTATCTTCGCCCAGTCTGGGTGAGAACCTGGCCGTGGGACTCGACCCGCAAGGCAACCTGCTGTGGAGCTACCAAATGCCCAAGGGCTCCTTCGCCGACACAACCGATCGCATGCATGCCGCACGGCTGGCCAAAACGGGGCCGGGGCAATGGATTCTGTTGGGGCCCGACGGGTCGGTGCATATCGTTGGCATTGACGGCAAGCCGGTCGACCAGTTCAACTACGGAGCCGCCGTCAACGGTATGGGCGTAACCGAAGTGGACGGACGGGCCGTGTTGCTATTCGCATCCCGCAAAGGCATCGAAGCCGTCGCCGTAGAAATACCGTAGAGCGGAAACTATATTACCCCGCTTACAGCTTTCGCACGCAGCCGGCCTGGGAGAACAGCAGCCGCGCCGAGATGTTTTCCGACGGCAGGCCGGTCAGTGCGACCACGGCGCGACGGTAGGCCTCGACTTGTGGACGATAGACATTCACCCGCTCTTCAATGCCCTCGGGACGTTCCAGTGAAACCGCGTCGGTCTTGAAATCGATCACATCGGCCCCCACCGGTCGGTCGCCGTCGTACAAGGTCACCAGACGGTCAATTGTGCCCGAGAGAATCCCCTCGTTGTCATCGACCGCGAAGGGGAACTCTTGCCGCACCTGCCAGCTTGGCGATGTGAGATCCCCATGCACGGCCAGATGCACGGACGAAATGTTGTCTTGGTTGGTTTGCTCCGGGGCCGACATGTCCGCATATGTTTGCCGGCTCAAGGTGTTTCGCACGGCCGGCTTCTCGAGCACGCGATGGAACTGTTCGATCAGGCCTGGCAATTTCGCGTCGGAAAATCCTTGCCGCAGGGCGATATCGCGCAGAATCTCGTCGCTGGGCGTGCCTTCTTCGAGCCATGTGATTTGCTCGAACCAGGCATGGACGAGCGTGCCGCGGCCCAAGGCTTCGCCCGTGTCCAGTCGCAATCGCTCGGCCAGGTCGACCAGCGACCCGCCCTCCAACTGCGAAGGGCTGCGACGCTCCAGACCGCGTTGCCGGCCCGTGGGGCTTTCGGCGAATTTGAAGAGCAACGGCGCGATTGTCTCGTCGCTGGGCGTCTTGTCGTCGCTCATTATGCCGTCGCCCGTCTCTCGAATGATTACCGCAGCCGTTTTTCCGGCCACCGCGGCCCAATTCTGATCGCCGTGCTCGAATACTACCTTTTCGGGCTCGATCGGTTTTGTGTCGTCGCAAAGGGCTCCGCGCAGAACGCCGGCGAAGGTGGTCGGCAGGCTGCGTTCTTTCTCGGTGGATGGCGCGACGATCATGTGCAGGGCATGGACTGCGCGGGTGATTGCCACGTAGAGCAGACACAAGGATTCTTCGACATTGCGGCGTTCGTGCTCGTCGAACATCTTTTGTATCGGGCCGGGCATCAGCACACGCGTTTTTTCCGATATATATCGGCACACGCGATTGACCGGCTCGGTGGGCTTGCTTCGCCCCACCACGAATTGAGGCGTCTGCCCCCGCAGCTTGGCGTCGAGCTCGGGCAGCACGACGATATCGAACTGCAAGCCCTTCGACTGATGCACGTTCATTACCCGCAGGCTGGCCGAGGTTGGATCTTCGACGCGACGTTTTTCCACCATGGCCACGAAATCGCCCGGCCGGCTGGTGGCTTGCGGTTCGTATCCGTAGGCCAACTCGACCAGTTGTACCAGGCGGCCCAGGTCGCGATGGTCGCAAACGTCGGCCAAAAGCCGCGTCCAATCGTCTATCGTGGGTCCGTAGCCGTCGGCCATGAGCCGCGCGCGAACGCGGTGGGCCAACTGCCGGGCAGCCGCCGAATCGTCGTGGTCGGTAAACTGCAAATCGCGGCCCAGGTCCGAATTGGCCAGATGGTAGCGTGCGGCCGTGTCGCCCGGATGGTCGGCCATACGCAACAGCGAGAGGATCAGGACCACGGCCGGCGAGTCGGTCAAGGGGTTGCCGCCCTCCTCGCTGGCCTCCAGGCCGCGTCGCCGTAGCTCGTAAATCAAGCGGCGAACCGTGTCGTTCTTGCGAACCAGCACGCCGATGTCCGCGGCGGGGGCCTCTTCACGCATGGTTTTGATTTGATCGGCGGCGTAACTCAGCGTGACCTCGTTTTGCGATTGGTCTTCGACGGGGGCCGGGGCCGTGAGCATGCGGCAATAGCCGGGCAGTTCGGATCGCGCGGTGGTGTGATTGTCGAAGCGACCGCCCCATTGCTGGGCAGCCGACGCGTAGCGGTCGAGCACGGGATTGGTGGCGATGTAGGTGAAAATTCCGTTGACCGTGTCGATCACCGCCTGGCTGGAACGGAAGCTGGTGTTGAGCGATTCGTGTTCCAGCGAGCCCAGTTCGCGGTCGATGGCCTCGAATATTTCGGCCACCCCGCCCCGCCAGCCGTAGATGGCCTGTTTAACGTCGCCCACGCAGAAGAACGAGCGTGTGGCGTTCTTGTCCTGCCCGCCGTCGACCACTCGCTGTGCGAATGGCCGCAAGACCTGCCACTGCAAGAGCGACGTGTCTTGAAATTCATCGAGCAGCATGTGTGACAAGTGCGAGTCGAGGCGGTAGAGCACCTCGTCGACATGCTCGCTGACCCAGCCGCCGCTGAGGCAGCGCGTCACGTCGGCGAAACGCATGGCCCGCCGCTCGGCCTTCAGACGCCCGTAACTGTGGTCGAAACGCTCCAGCAGATCGAACGTGGCCTTGGTCTGGTTGGCGATGGTGGCGATGATTACGGCCTTGGCCTGCTCGACCAGCGTGTCGTAGATCTCGACAACGTCGTAGGGTATCTCCTTCTTATAAAAAAGGCACGACCCGTCGGCCACCTTGGCGGCCAGCCCCTTGCCGATGAAGTCCTCCCACTGCATGCCACGGAAGCGGGCCAGATCGTCGTTGCGTGCCTTGACGAAACGTTTATCCTGCGGCAGTTTGGCTTCTTCTAACTCGACAAGCTTCGCGGCGATTACCTCCGTCGCAAACAGCTTCGGCCTCTGTAAGCAATCCCAAGCCTCGGCTGGCGCTTCGAGATACAGGTCGTACATCGAATTGACCTGGCCCGATATCTGTTCGCTCACCGAGCGGGCTGCATCGCCCTTGCTCAGGAGGTTCATCAGCCGCAGCACGTATTCCGTCGATTCAGCGTTAAGCGCGTCGCGAATCGCGGCCGCGCGCAAGCGGTCGTCAACCACTTCGTCGGCCACCTGCCAGCCCGGTGGCAGCGCCAGTTCCAGGCTGAAGCTGCGTGCGATCTGGATGAAGAACTGGTCCAGCGTGCCCACCCGCAGGCGATGCAACTGGTGCACCATCTCGCGCAGCAAGGCCAGGCAGCGCGGACGATCTAGCCCCTCATTCTCAATAAACCCGGCCAGTTCGGCCGTTTTCCGCTCGTCCAAGGCGGCTTCGGCCAGACGCAGCAAAACACGTTCGAGGATCTCTCCGGCCGCCTTGCGTGTAAACGTCGACGCCAGAATCGCGTCTTGCGGCTGACCGTCTGCCACCAAGCCGATGAATCGATTGGAAAGCCGAAACGTCTTGCCCGTGCCGGCCGACGCTCGTATCACTACGTTGGGGAATTTGCTTGTGTCTAAACTCATGCGATAGTTCCAAGTTGTTTAGCATGAAAAACAGAGCGGCCGTTAGCTGCCCATTGAACAAGGACTGCGCTGGGGACGGGAGGGCGAAGCTCCTGCTGAGCCAAGTATGGCTCGTGGCTCTGCAGGAGCTTCGCCCTCCCGAGACCTTTTTCAGCGGCCGCAAGCGGCTCGGCTAACATGGCTATTGTCATCGTGCTTCCCCCGTTACGAACTCGGTGCCGCCTGCGAGCAACGGGCGGCCGATGCGATTGTCCTGACAGATGGCCGCGAACTCTTCGGAAAATGCGGGCGGTTGCAACTTGGGCGGGAAGAACCGTTCGTCGCGCACCGCGCGAACCACCTCGGCGGCCGTGTCGTCGGCGTCTTGCAGGTCGTTCGCGTCCCATTTCGACATCAGATGGCCGGTCTTGGTCGTGTCTTTGGGCAGCACGATGTAGCCCAGCTGTATGCCGGAATCTTCGGATCCGTCGCAATCCATCTCGGCCTCCAGGTGTCTATACAAGGGCAACTGCAAGTCGGTCCAATCACCCTTTTTCTGATGCGCCTGGCTCGGGGTTTTCGCCGTATCCGAGGTTTTATAATCGAACAGAGCGCGAGCGCCGTTGCGCTGGTTCACATCGATGCGGTCTATGCGCCCACGTAAAAACATGGGCTCGCCGTCTACGGTGATGGCCGCCGTGTTCTCTTGCGGGGCGAATTCCACATCCTCTATCCGCCAGCCGTCGGCGGCCCATTGGGCCTGCCAACGTGCAAACGCGTCCAGCCGCCGCCGTAGCTGTTCGATCTGGATACGAATTGCCGAGAGCGGTTCCTTTCCGTAGTTCTGACGCACCAGACGGTCCAACGTGTGCCCTAGCCAAGCGGCGATTTCCTCGGCTGCGAGCGACTCGGCCAACTCGCTCTTGCCGAAACGTTGCAAAACCTCGTGGGCCAGCGAGCCGAATGCCCCGCCGTCGAGTTCCGCTGCCATGTCGTCGATTCCGCCCAGCCGCAAACAATGTCGCAAATAATATCGATACGGGCAGGCCAGATAATCGCGGAACTCGGTCACGCGCATGGATCGCACCGGCTCGGCCAGCGGACGCGGGGCCGGAACCTCGAATTGCGAATGCTTGCGACCGGCTCGAAGCGAGCCGGGCAATTCGATGTCATGTTTGCGTTTACCGTGTTGGTCGTCCTCCGCATCCCCGAAAAACGTAACTGCGCGGCGGGCGATGGTGACGTCGTCGGTGGCGAAGATAAGCCGTGTGGGCGCAAGCGGGTCGCCGTCGCCCGTGCGCCGTCCGGCGATGACGAGAAGTTCCTCACG
>CAZISU010000289.1:0-7021 GCA_964541935.1 uncultured Planctomycetaceae bacterium
TGGCACACGGTCGCGAGGCCGGCGAAGGGCCCGCACGGCCCGGGAAAATGGGACGTCTATACCGATACTCTCAGCGAGGCATGTTCCTAACCTTGTGGACGAGCATCGGCTTGGCGATTTGGGTCGCGGTATTCATGTCATTGTCGCAACTTTCGGCCTCGACCGGGATGACGGTGGGCGTGTCGGCCTTGATTCTGCTGTTTGTGCTGTTACCGCATTTTGCCTTCATGTGCAAACGCGTGGCCGATTTATTCGCTTGGATAAACGGCCACGTCAGTCGCCTGTTGCGGGGCTTTATCGGGCGTTTGTACCTGCCGTTTCTCGATTGGTCACTCAGTCATCGGGCCATTGTCATGGCCAGCGCCGCTACGACGCTCATGCTGGCCGCCGCGCTGTTGGCCAGCGGCATCGTTCCCTTCAACGCCTTTCCGAAACTCGATGGCGATACAATTGTCGCCACTGTAATCTATCCCGACGGAACCCCGGCCTCGGTTGCCGAAAAAGCAACCATACGTTGCGAAGAGGCCATCCGCAGAATAAACGACAAGTACAGCGAGCCCGGAAAACCGCTGGTAAAACTCGTGCATCGCTCAATCGGCCAGGCCAATGTGGGCGGTAACGAAGAGGCGGGCAGGTCGGCCGCCGGCAGCAACATCGGCAGCGTGGGCGTGGAACTTGTGCCCGCCGCCGAGCGCAATGTTAACAGTAACGATCTGGTGAATGTCTGGCGCGAAGAGGCTGGCGAGTTTCCCGGCGCCGAAAGCGTATCGTTCAATACGCCCACAATGGGGCCGCCCGGTGGTGCCATCGAGTTCACGTTCATGGCAACGCCCGAGCACATGGCGGAAATGGAAGAAGTGGCCGAAAGGTGCAAAGCCAAACTGGCCAAATTCGACGGCGTATTCGACATCACCGACAATTCCCGGCCAGGCAAATGGGAGTTCCAAGTCAAGGTAAAAGATGAAGCCAAATCGCTGGGCAACACCGTGGCCGATTTGGCCGAAACTATCCGCGCGTCGTATTACGGCCAAGAGGTAATGCGCCTGCAACGCGGCCGACACGAGGTCAAGCTGATGGTCCGCTATCCGCTGGAAGATCGTCGCTCGTTGGCTAATTTCGACGACATTCGCGTGCGTACGGCCATACCCGCCACTCGCCGCGGCGGTAATTTCGAGCGTCTGCAAAAAGGCGTCACAGCCATTCCCGAGCGGCCGCTATCGGAGCTGGCCGACATCGACGTGCTGCGGGGTTACTCCACAATTCATCGCCTAAATCAGTTGCGTTTGCTGAAGGTTACGGCCGACATCAACGAAAAAGTGGCCAACGGGGGCGAAATCACCGCGATAATGAAATCCAAGATCGTGCCCAAAATATTGGCCGATTACCCGGCCATTAAAGTCCATTGGGGCGGCAAGGAAGAAGACACCAACGAGTCGGTGGCCGGATTGTTTGCAGGCCTGCTGCTGGCCCTGGTGGCCATGTTCGGGCTGCTGACCTATCAGTTCAAATCGTACTTGCAGCCGATTCTGATCATGTTGATTATCCCCTTCGGGGCCATCGGAGCGATTCTGGGACACCTTTTCCTGGGCCTTGATTTAACGCTCTTCAGCCTCTTCGGGCTGGTGGCCTTGACCGGCGTGGTGGTCAACGATTCAATTGTTTTGATCGACTTCATCAACCACCGCATTGCCGCCGGCATGCCCCTGCGCGACGCCCTGCTGGATACGGGCCGACGACGTTTCCGGCCCGTATTGCTGACATCGCTGACCACTATCGGCGGGCTGATGCCGATCCTGCTGGAAAAGTCCATGCAAGCCCAGGTCCTCATCCCCATGGCCGTGAGCCTTTGTTTCGGGCTGATGTTCGCCACGATCATGATCCTCTTACTGGTGCCGACGATGTATTCGGTCTATTACCAGTTGACCACGCCCAAGGCGGAAAGAGCCATCTGGCCCGCAGGGCCCGACGGCGGATTTGACGACCTGTCTGCGGAGGACTCCATCATCGGCAGCGAAACTGTGGAGAAAGACAATGGCCTGGGCATACCCCTCAAAGCAGAGCCCGAGCCGCAGGAAAGTTTTGCCGAAGGTCCGACACTCACGGTGCGGCAAACGGGCACGGACCCGCAAGATGATCCGAAACCCGGAAATCGAACCGGTGTGACGGGCTAGGAATCGGTGGCCAAAATATTAGCGGCGGGGCTTGTCCCCGCGCGATGGGTGGCGATCAACGTGACAACAAGTGTCGCCGCTAACCAGGCCATCACTCGTCTTCATCCGAGCCGATATCGATTGGCCCGACAAAATCGACTCCGCCCGGCCGCTTGTTCGGCTGCAGCAGCGGGCCGGCTATGTCGGCTGCCAGGCGTCGGCCGGCAATGCTGGGATCGGACGTCATGGGCTCGGGCACCGCGGCTTGTTCTTCCTGGTGCATATGCAGCGTTTGCGTGGGGAAGGCGAAGGACACGTTCAGGCGTTTGGCTAGGTTGATGATATCGATGAAGAGCCGGTGCCGCTCGCGCAGTTCGACCGACCAGTCGGGGCATTCTAGGAAACAATATAAAAGCACGTCCAGCGAGCTATCGGAAAAACGGTTCAGATAAACGTGATAATAATCCTTGCGGGTGTAGGGATGCCGACGCAGCAACTCGCGGATGCCCTCGCAAAACGCGTCGATGTGCTCGGTGGGCGTGTCGTATTGCAGGCCCAGATAGGTTTTGATGCGTCGATAGCGTCGCTTGCCCATGTTGTCCAGTACGGCCGTGGTCAAGATGTGGTTGGGCACGGTCACCAGCGAATTGTAGAACGTGCGTACGCGCGTGCTGCGGATGCCGACCGTCTCGACCGAGCCTTCGACCTTGTCGCTGACGATCCAATCGCCGATTTCGAAGGGTCGATCGGCCAGCACGGTGAGCGATCCGAAGACGTTGGCAACGGTGTCCTTGGCGGCGAAGGCCAGGGCCACGCCGCCGATGCCCATGCCGCCCAGCAGCCCGGCGATGGAAAAGCTGAACGTCTCTGCGAAGGCCACGATACCAATACACACGGCAAACGCCTTGAGACTGCGCGTCACCAGCGGGACCAGCAGGTCGTCGAAGCGGGTGTCGGTTTTTCGGGCTTTGCCGGTCAGGAACTTGCCCAGCAGGTCAATCAGCCGGAAAGCGGTCCACACGCCCGCCACGATAGCGAAGAAGCAGATGGCGATCAGTAAAATGTCCCGTAGATTCGGCGGCAGATCAAGCAGACGCGTGCCGCCATACCAAACGGTGCCGCGCACGAGCAGTCCGACCGGCTTCCACAAGTTGCTGGTAATCGCATCCTCGCTTTCGACCTTTCTGAACTTGAGCCAGCTAATCGTAAGGCGGCAGAGCACGGCTCGGGAAATATAATCGAGAATGATGCCCGCGAAAATCGTAATGAACAGACAAATCCACTGATAAGTTGGTAGCAGAAATTTTGTGGTTGTCATGCTGGTGGGGAAGAGATCGCGCAGCCAGTCATATCCAACGACGGGGGCAAGGTCGGCGAAGTGTTCGTGAAGCTCGTCGATGTGATTGACGGTAGTGGCCGTAAACCGCCAAACGCCCTTGCCGTTGTCGGCGATCACAATGGGGTATTCCGCTATGCCGGTTTGGATTCTTTGGGGCTGGCCGATGGGATCATCGCTGAGCATCTCGGGTTTTAGTTCTGGAATGCGTTCAAGGATGTTTTTCAGTTTCCATACGAGTTGTCTGCCCGTCTCAAGGTCTTTTCCATCCAAATTGAGGCATTGGGCAGCGGCGAGGAATTTTCCGGCTTTGACACGCTCGAAAAACTCTTGCAGCGTTGCCCTGGGGTTGTTGAGCTTGGAAATGTCGGGCAGCTTTTGAATGGCAGGGGTAGCCGCCTCCAAGGTTGCCGTCTGGGCCGAGGCAGGCGTTGTAGCCGGGGCGGATTGGTTGGCGACTTTCTGCTGGGCCAATGCTTGCGGGCCGCTCCAGGACAAGGCCAGACTGACCAGAAACGCGATAAAAACGAGAGGCTGATGTTTTTTCATGATAGTGTTTCGCAATCCTCGCTTGCGCTTCGCGCTTAGTATTTTGACTCAATAACTCAAGGGGCAACCAAAAGGATGGCTACTTAGGCGTGATTTCGCAAGGCCAATTCCAGCGGATCGGGGTAAAGATAGACCTGTTTGCGAAGCTCCGCAACGTCTAAAACGTCGGCAAAATGGGCCAAAAGCGCCCGTGGCACGACCAGCGGCACGCCGGCCCCGTCTTCGGCTTGGCGGTAATCGTCGATTTTTGCGGCCAGTTGCCGCCGAGTGTCGGCGTCCAGCCCCGGTTTGAGCAGGGACAAAATCCGCCGCAACACGGCCGCGTGTTTGGCCCGCGTGGCCGGTCGCCGCAACGTGGCCATGAACTGCCGACAGTACTGTTGGGCGACTTGCGCAGAAACACGTGAGTCCGGCGTTTCCTCGAACTCGTGCAAAACCTGCCCCAGTTCGTCATATGCCTGGCGAGAATGCGACAGTAAAACCAGCCGCTGGGCCGCGTGAAATTCCGCCAGCTCGGCCGTACTGCAACCCCCGGAAAAAAACTCTTGCAGACGCCGGTAGGCAAACACCCGCTCGATCCAATTGTCGCGCACAGACGGATCGTGCATGTGATCATCTTCCTCGACCGGAAGCTCGGGCCACATCTTCATGATCGCCTTGGCTAAGAATCCTACGCCCGTGCGATACATCTGCCCATCCGCTGTGAAAGTCTTCACTCGTGAGGGCCCGCAACTGGGCGAACGGCTCTTGAGCAGGCAGCCGACGACGCCTTTCTTCTTCAAGCGACGAACCGAGCGCAGCGCATGGTCGACCATTTTGGCCGTCAGATTGCGATTACACTCGGGCATCACCAGCCACATGTCGTCGTCGGTCCCGTCCACTGGATGTTCAAGTTGAATTTTCGGACGCGGCACGCCCAAGCCGATCTCGATCTCGGGGCAAAACGGGGCCCATTGGAAGTGTGCCCCCAGCGTGTCGGCGATGAAATGGTCGCGCTGTTGCTGGGCATCGTACCGCACCTCGTCGCCAAGCAAGCAACGCGAGACGGCTATGCAGATGGGTTTTGGGATTTGGGATTTGGACATAGGGCTATGAGCCAAGGGATCTGGGCTCTCGCTTCGGGTTAGTATTTCTGGATGAAAGCTTGCGGGGGGAAGGGTTGAATTATCACCCGCCAATCGGCTATGATCAAGGGGCCTGCTCACTGATCCCCCGCTTACCAATTCGTAGTCACGTCATTTTGCCTACCCAGGAACCCACCATGAGACGAATTTACCGCCCTGCCCTCTATGTGATAATAACTCTGGCTGCCGCTATCATGCTTGCTGCCGATACAGCAGCCGACTCCGGCGAGAAATCGCTTAAGCTGTTCACTCGTGCCCGCGAAAAAACTGACAATGGGCAGTTCAAGCCGGTTTACAAAACGGTCGAGCTCAATCCACATAAAACGGCCATCATCGTTTGCGACATGTGGAACACGATGTGCAACGCCACGGCCGCCCGTCGCGTGGGCGAGTTGGCTCCACGTCTGAACGAGGTTTTGGTCGAGGCCCGCAAGCGGGGTGTGTTGATTATTCACTCGCCCAGCGGAAACGTCGATTTCTATAAAGACACCCCGGCCCGGCGACGCTGTGCCGACGCCCCCAAGGTCACGACCAAGCTGCCGCTCAAGTGGAACCATCTCGATCCCGACCGCGAGCCGCCCCTGCCGGTCGAAACACCCAACGGCGGTTGGGAAGGGCCGTGTACGAAAGAGATCCCCCAAACTCGCCAGCATCCGGCCATCGAGATCCACGACGTCGACGGCATCGGCTCGACCTCCGACGTCTATTATCTGCTGCACCAGCGCGGCATAGAAAACGTGATCCTGACCGGCGTGCATACCAACATGTGCGTGCTGGGCCGGCCTTTCGGCATCCGCCAGTTGACGAAACTGGGCAAGCGGGTGTTCCTCATCCGCGACATGACCGACTGCCTCTACAACCCCAAACAAAAACCCTACGTAAACCACTTCCGCGGCACGGAACTGGTCGTCGAACACATCGAAAAATACTGGTGCCCCACGCTTGTTAGCACGAGCCTTTTGAACCGTCCGTCGTTCCAGTTCAAGGAAGATAAACGCCCGCACGTGGTCTTCATCGTCAGCGACGACCACTATCACGCCGACAAGACGCTGCCGCCGTTCGCACAAATGCTGCGGGAGAAATACGGCTGCCGCGCGACGGTATTACACGGTCAGCACAAGTCCGACATTCCCGACATGGCTCAAATTGACATGGCTCAAATTGACGGAGCCCAGATCGACGCGGCCGATTGCGTGGTGGTCTACGTGCGGCGGTTGCTGTTGCCAAAAGAGCAGTTGGCCGCCTTGCGACGTTATGTGAAAGCTGGCCGCCCGCTGGTCGGTCTGCGTACGGCCAGCCACGCCTTCGCATCGAAATACAAGTATCCCAAGGGCTACAAAACGCCCGCCGGTAAGGACGAATGTCCCGAGTTCGACGCCCAGGTGCTGGGCGGCAACTATCATAATCACGCCGCCAACAAACTGGGCACCGATGTGGCTAACGTCGAAACCGTGGCCGATCATCCCATTCTAGCAGGCATCGAACCCGCCAAGTGGCACAGCGTCGGCTCGCTGTATCTCACCGCGCCCATCGCCAAAGACGCCACGCTGCTGATGACCGGATCGGTGCCCACAAAGTCGGGTTCGCCCCAAATCGAACCACTCACCTGGACCAGAACCCGCAACGGCGGCCGCGTCGTCTACACGGGCCTGGGCCACCGAGACGATTTCAAGCTGCCCCAGTTCCGTAAGCTGCTGGTTAACTCGATTTTCTGGGCCATGGACCGTCCGGTTGTAGGAGATTAAGAAAGCGAGTACGCTTAGTTCAACTGCGTTTGAGTTTGGCGACTGAAACCTTTGAACCTCACAGTCAATCATGTCCAAAAAACAACCCGTCGACTGGAACCGACTGTATGCCGACGA